>JBFYJI010000029.1:0-10276 GCA_041311505.1 Candidatus Nanopelagicales bacterium
ATTACTTACCTCCAAAGAAGATTGCGATTTCACGTGCAGCAGACTCTGGAGAGTCAGAACCGTGTACAAGATTTTGAGTAACTTTTGTGCCGGCATCACGTGCAAGGTCTGCACGAATTGTTCCTGGCGCTGCAACTGTTGGGTCAGTTGCACCTGCAATGTTGCGGAATCCTTCGATGACTCTGTAACCCTCGACAACGAGAGCAACGATTGGACCTGACAACATGAATTCGACAAGTGGCTCAAAGAATGGCTTGCCTTGATGCTCTGCATAATGTTGCTCAAGTAGAGCGCGATCTGCTTGAAGCATGCGAAGTTGAGAAACTGTGTAGCCCTTACGTTCGATGCGACCAATAATTTCGCCGACCAAACCACGAGCTACGCCATCTGGCTTAACGAGGACAAGTGTCTTTTCTAAAGTACTCACCCGGCCATTCTATTGGGGGTTAGGACTCCCCCGTTAATCGAGGATTTTCAGCCTCAGCGAGCAAGGCTGCGCGGGCCGCCTCACCCTTTCGCCCCACCATAATCGCTGCAATCCAAAGCCCGGCAAAGAGAGCTCCGATAAATGCCATCGATGGCACAACAAAGGCATAGCTGATTATCAGGATCTGCAGGATCGATCCAAGAATCCATCCGGCAGATTTCTTCAGCAAGCCAGGGGTGAGTAAGAAGAGGAGGGCAAGAATGGCTCCAAGAAGAATCGCCTGAGTGCCATGGTCATTCTTGGCGATAAGGAGAGCAAAGCTCATGCAGAAGAATTCCATCACGAGAACTGCAGAACCGAGGACTCTCACTTACTTTCATCCTTTGCGTACTTCTTACGGACAATTGTGCGGGCTTCACCAACTGTTACCACAGAGCCAGTGATAAGAATTCCAATTGTCTCTTCGCTTAATGGTCGCACTGAATCCTTAATTCCCTTCTCGATCGCAGACTCTAGATTGTCGGCGGTAAATACTCGCTCGCTTCCAAAGACACGACCAGCAATTGTCTCAAGATCTTCTACCTTCATGGAACGCTGTGAAGAGTTTGAGGTAACGATGATCGAATCCATAATCTTCTCTAGCTCAACGAGAGCTCCCTCAACATCCTTATCGGCCATTGCAGCAAATACTCCGATAACTTCATCAAAGTTAAATTCGCTCGCAATGGTCTCAGTGATGGCCTTCGCGCCGTGAGGGTTGTGAGCTGCATCGATAATGATTGTTGGGTCGCGGTGAAGCACCTCGCAGCGACCTGGAGAGAGAACATTGGCAAAACCTGATAGCACAGCTTCGTAATCGAGCTCTTGATCACCGAAGAATGCCTCTACCGCAACAAGAGCTGCAGCAGCATTTGAAGCCTGATGCTTTCCGTGAAGTGGAAGGAAAATTTCTTCGTAAGTGTCCTTCGGAGTGCGGATAGTCAGAACCTGTCCGCCTACAGCAAGTGAACGACTCTCAACGGCATACTCAATTCCTTCTCGAGCGATATCAGCTCCAACCTCTGCAGCGCGTTTGAGGAGTTCAACTGCTGCTTCTGGCTCTTGCTGTGCAAGAACGACAAAACCGCCCTCTTTGATGATTCCAGCCTTTGTCTTTGCGATATCAGCCAGAGTTGAACCGAGATATTCAGTGTGATCAAGTGCAACAGGCATAATCACTGACACGTCTGCGTCGACAACGTTTGTGGCATCCCACTCGCCACCCATGCCTACCTCAATGACACCGACATCGATAGGGTGCTCGGCAAATGCAGCAAAAGCAAGAGCTGTCATCGCCTCAAAGAATGAGATCGGGGTTTCAAATTTGGTATCCATAAAGTCGAGATAGGCAGCAATATCGTTATAAGAAAAGATCAACTCTTTCGGATCGATGGGCTGACCGTTGATGGAGATTCGCTCTCGATAGCTCTCGAGATGTGGTGAGGTAAATCGGCCTGTGCGAAGTCCCATCTCGAATAGTAATGAATCAATCATTCGAGAGGTTGTTGTCTTTCCATTGGTACCGCCAACGTGAATTGTTGGGTAGGTCAATTGTGGTGAACCGAGGATATCTACCAGTGCAGCAATTCGTTCGAGAGTTGGTGCGATCCGAGTCTCTGGCCAACGCTTCAGGAGCGCTTGCTCGATTGCATCGATGCGCTCTTGATCGTCAGGAGTAATTGCTGTCATTACCTGAGTGCTGCTAGCTGGGCAGTGATTCGTTCGATATCAGCAGTTGTTGCAGCTTGGCGTTCTCGAATCTCTGCAACGACATTTTCAGGGGCCTTTGCCATGAAGCCAGCGTTGTTGAGCTTGACCTCAGCAGTCGCGAGATCTTTCTTAGCTGTAGCGAGATCCTTTTCGAGTCGTGCACGCTCTGCCTCGACATCAACTGCACCAGAAAGATCGAGCTCGCACTTGATTGCACCAATCTCTACCGAAGCACTAGGAGTGAAGTCGGTGAGTTCAAGTTTGAGAAGGAATGCCATTGCAGATGCATACTCTGCAACATCTGCTGGTGCGATAAAGCGACCAGGAATCTTCTGACTTGGCTTAACGCCTTGATCGTTGCGGAAACGTCGAACCTCTGTAATTACACGTTGCAACTGTGTAATTACTTCCTCAGATGACTTATCGAGATAGGTGGCGTTTGCCTCGGGCCACTCGGCAGTCATGAGGGTCTCTCCCCCAGTAAATGTTGTCCAGAGCTCCTCAGTAATAAATGGCATTACTGGATGGAGTAGGCGGAAAAGTTGATCCAGTACATGTCCAAGAACGCGCTGTGATGCAGCGGCGTTTCCGGAAGCAAAAGCCTCTTTAGAGAGCTCGAGATACCAGTCGCAGAGATCGTCCCACGCAAAGTGATAGATAACTTCACTTGCGCGTGCGAACTCGTACTTACTCAAGAGATCGCTGTATTCAGCAGTAGTCTCTGAGAGACGAGAGAGAATCCACTTATCAATTGCATTCAGTGACGACACAGGTGGTAGATCACCATCAACTGTTGCACCGTTCATCATCGCAAAACGTGTTGCGTTCCAGAGCTTTGTCGCAAAGTTACGTGAACCTGCAATCCAATCCTCGGCGAGTGCTTGATCCTTGCCTGGGTTTGAACCGCGAGCTAATGTAAAGCGAAGTGCATCGGCACCGTACTTATCGATAAATTCAAGTGGGTCAACTACATTGCCCTTTGACTTCGACATCTTCTTACCGAACTGATCGCGAACAAGACCGTGAAGAACGATGGTGCCAAACGGTGGAACTCCATCCATTGCAAAGAGACCAAAGAGCATCATGCGCGCTACCCAGAAGAACAAGATGTCATAACCTGTTACGAGAACACTCGTGGGATAGAACTTCTTAAGGTCTTCAGTGTTGTTGGGCCAGCCGAGAGTAGAGAATGGCCAAAGTGCAGAAGAGAACCATGTATCGAGAACATCTGAATCTTGCTCATAACCTGCAGGTGCACTCTCCCCAGGTCCTACAACAACTACTTCACCGTTTGGTCCATACCAGACAGGGATGCGATGGCCCCACCACAACTGTCGTGAGATACACCAGTCATGCATATTGTCGACCCACTCGAAGTAACGTGGTGCAAGCTCTTCTGGTTCGATCTTGACGCGACCATCACGCACTGCATCTCCTGCTGCTTTTGCCAGTGGCGCAACTTTGACAAACCACTGCTTTGAAAGACGTGGCTCAACAGTTGTATCGCACCGTGAGCAATGTCCAACAGCGTGAACATAAGGACGCTTCTCTGCAACTACGCGTCCCATCTCCTTGAGTTTTGCAACAACCGCTACACGTGCGTCAAACCGATCCATGCCATCAAACTCTGTACCAGTGCCAGCCATTTTGCCGTGTTCATCCATGATGACAACGAATGGAACGTTGTGACGTACAGCCATTTCAAAGTCATTTGGGTCGTGAGCGGCGGTGACCTTGACTGCGCCGGTTCCGAACTCTGGATCTACCAACTCGTCAGCAATGATTGGAATCATGCGATTGACGAGTGGGAGGAGCACCTCTGTGCCAATCAAGTGCTTGTAGCGAGGGTCATCAGGATGAACAGCCACTGCACCATCGCCCATCATCGTCTCTGCGCGTGTAGTTGCTACAACGATGCTCTGCTCGCCATCGCCATAGCGAACTGAAACGAATTCGCCCGCATCATCTTGGTGTTCAACTTCAATATCTGAAAGTGCTGTGAGGCAACGTGGGCACCAGTTAATAATGCGCTCAGCGCGATAGATGAGATCTGCATCAAAGAGCTTCTTGAAGATTGTCAGAACAGCTTGAGAGAGAGTCTCGTTCATTGTGAATGCTTCGCGACTCCAGTCAACTGAGTCACCGAGACGCTTCATTTGGCCAAGAATCTGTCCACCAGATTCGGCCTTCCACTCCCAGACTTTCTTTACAAATTCTTCGCGTCCAAGGTCATGACGAGTCACGCCCTTTGTTGCCAACTGCTTCTCAACAACATTCTGTGTAGCGATACCTGCATGGTCCATACCTGGAAGCCAGAGGGCTTCAAATCCCTGCATGCGCTTCATGCGAATCAAACAATCTTGAAGAGTCTGATCGAGCGCGTGACCGATATGGAGATTGCCAGTTACGTTGGGTGGTGGAATAACAATTGTGAATGGTTCTTTAGGCGAGGATGAATCGGCGGTGAAGTAGCCTGAATCGACCCAGTGTGAGTAAAGGCGTGGCTCTACATCAGCAGGTATAAAGGAGGGAGCGAGTTCGCGCTTCGTCATGGAGCGCAGTCTAACTTATGCTGACTTTTCCTCTGAACCCTTATCGCGACGTGAAGCGCGCTTTGGAGCTTCGCCAACTCGCTCGATCAAGGTAGCAGGAGCATTTGAGGTGATGCACTCCTTCTCAATCACAACCTTTGCAACATCTGAGCGGCTAGGCACTTCATACATCACTGAGAGAAGGACCGACTCCATAATTGCGCGAAGTCCACGTGCGCCAGTGCCACGAGAGAGTGCAAGGTCTGCAACTGCATCGAGAGCATCAGGGGTGAATTCGAGCTCGACATCATCGAGATTAAAGAGCTTCTGATACTGCTTTACTAGAGCGTTCTTTGGCTCTGTAAGAATCTGCATAAGAGCTGGCTTATCGAGATTCTCAACAGATGTAATGACTGGAAGACGACCGATAAATTCAGGGATCATTCCAAACTTCAAGAGATCCTCTGGCATGACATCAGCAAAGATATCTTTACGGTTCTTATCTTCAGCTCGCTGAAGCTCAGCGTTAAAGCCAACTCCTGCTGAACCATTACGTGACTCGATAATCTTGTCGAGACCTGCAAATGCTCCACCAACGATAAAGAGAACATTGGTTGTATCAATCTGAATGAATTCCTGATGAGGATGCTTGCGTCCACCCTGTGGCGGAACAGATGCGACTGTGCCTTCGAGAATCTTGAGAAGAGCTTGCTGAACGCCCTCACCTGAAACATCGCGAGTGATGGAAGGGTTCTCTGCCTTGCGAGCCACCTTATCGATCTCATCGATGTAGATGATTCCTGTCTCGGCCTTCTTCACATCGTAATCGGCCGCCTGAAGAAGTTTGAGCAAGATGTTCTCGACATCTTCACCAACGTAACCTGCCTCCGTCAATGCTGTTGCATCTGCAATTGCAAATGGAACGTTGAGCATACGTGCAAGAGTTTGTGCCATCAGAGTCTTACCGCAACCGGTTGGACCCAAGAGAAGAATGTTAGACTTCGCAAGCTCGATGCCATCTTCACCACGTGCCTCACCAGATTGAACGCGCTTGTAGTGATTGTAAACAGCGACAGAGAGAGACTTCTTAGCGCGATCTTGTCCGATGACATATTGATCGAGGAAATCAAAGATTGCCTGTGGCTTAGGTAACTCAGCTAATCCGAGTGAGTTAGCTTCTGAAAGTTCTTCAACGATGATCTCATTACAGAGATCGATACATTCATCACAGATATAAACACCTGGTCCTGCGATGAGCTTCTTCACCTGTTTCTGGGTCTTGCCGCAGAAAGAGCACTTCAAGAGGTCGTTTGCCTCGCCAATACGTGTGGACATGGGTGTAAATATAGTTTTTGAGCGGCGATTATGTGGCTCGAATTAAGCCTGACTTTGTTCGCCAATAGACGAATTGCGACGAGGGTCGCGCATCTCTGCAACACCTGGCACGAGAAGCACGAGATAACAGACGAGAATATGGAATGCGATCGCTCCGAGAAGGAAAGGTCGCTCCCCCGTAATAGCAATAACTGGACCGACGAGAGCCATACCCAGTGGCATCAATCCACCTGATCCGACCATATCGATACTAAAGACACGGCCCTGCATATCTTGTGGCACTTCTCGCTGAACTGCTGTGACCCAGTACGCCTCCCAACCTCCAATTGAGAGTCCGGCGATGAAATACCCGAGGATGACAAAAGTCGGCGAGATTGGGAAAGCGAGAACTAAAGGCGCAATAGCAAAGATAGACCAGAGTGAGATGGCAACAGTGCCTGGTTTCTTAGTCTTTAGCCTTATTGCGGCAATTGCGCTAATCATTCCACCGAGGCTAAACATCGCAGCAGAGATTGCAAATGTGGAGTTGGTGTGGAATTCGCGCTTTGTAATCACCGGCAATAGCACCGTCTCTGCAGCAACAATCACCATCAATTGGAAGGATGCCATTGCAATTGATGCAGCAATCCACTTGATCTCCCAGACAAGCTTGAAGCCCTCTTTGAGTTCAAAGAGAAATGTCGGCTTATCTTCGAGAATCTCCTGACGTGGCTTCTCTTTAATTGGGAAGAGAAGTGAGGTTGCAAAGATAAACCCGACCGCTGTTACTGCAAATGTGTAGTCCGCGCCGATTGTTGCAACGGCAAGGCCGCCGACACCGGGGCCAACAATCGTTCCAACTTTTCCTACGATTCCACGTGCAACGTTGCCTTGTGGCAAGAGTTCATCAGGCAGAAGACTAGGAACAATTGCAGAACCTGCCGGCGCACCGAAAGAATCACCAAGACCCATAAGGAAGACAAGTAATCCGATTGCCCAGAGAGGCATGTGATTTGATGAAACAAAGACGAGTGACAGTGCGAGTAGCCCTCTAAATGTATCTGCACCAATCATGACCCATTTACGCGGGAGTCGATCTGCCCATACTCCGCCAACCAACATAAAGAGTGTGCCAGCAAGTACACGTGAAGCGAGGATGAGCCCCAAATCAGATGCCGTTCCACCGTTGTCGAGAATGCTGATCGCAAGTGCAATAGGAAAAGCTGCGGAGCCAATAACAAAGATGAGAGATGAGAGGAAGAAGCGTCGATAATCTCTATAGGAAAAGAGAGAGCCGGGTGCGAATAGTTTTCTTAGCATCGCACCCGGCCCTTTCATTAATTCGATTACGCGGAAGGCTTGGCCTTTCGTGAAGCCATGACCTTATCAATTAATCCATACTCAACAGCCTCTGCTGCGGTAAGAATCTTGTCGCGTTCGATATCTTGGCCGATCTCCTCGACTGTCTTGCTTGAATGCTTAGAGAGCATTGTCTCGAGAAGGCCACGCATACGCATGACTTCTCGCGCCTGAATCTCGATATCAGATGCCTGTCCTCCACCCTCAGATGAAGGCTGGTGAATCAAGATACGTGAATGCTCGAGGCCGTAACGCTTTCCCTTTGTTCCACCTGCAAGGATGATCGCTGCAGCTGATGCAGCTTGTCCGAGGCAGATTGTCTGGATATCAGGGCGAACAAATTGCATAGTGTCATAGATAGCTGTGAGAGCTGTAAATGAACCACCAGGTGAGTTGATGTAGATCGAGATATCGCGATCTGGATCCATCGACTCAAGTGTGAGCAGCTGTGCCATGACATCGTTTGCAACAGTGTCATCAATTGCTTGTCCGAGGAAGATGATGCGCTCTTCAAATAGCTTTGTATATGGATCGAGGCGCTTGAAACCGTAGGCGGTCTTCTCCTCGATTGTTGGGAGTACGTAACGAGCTTCGAAATCTGAGATGTGCTTCATTACTTCTTACCCCCAGTTACCTGACCATCTTGTGTTGCAATGTGGTCGATAAATCCATACTCAAGAGCATCCTTGGCGTTAAACCAGTTGTCGCGATCGGAATCGATAAGAATCTTTTCGAGTGGCTGGCCAGTGTGCTTTGCATTGAGCTCGGAGAGTGTCTGCTTTGTAATAGCCATCTGCTCTGCCTGAATTCGAATATCAGTTGCAGTACCGCCGATGCCGCCGAGTGGCTGGTGCATCAAGATACGTGCATGTGGGGTTGCGTAACGCTTACCCTTAGTGCCAGCTGTGAGAAGGAATTGACCCATTGATGCAGCCATACCCATCGCAACTGTCGCCACATCATTCTTGATGTAGTTCATGGTGTCGTAGATCGCCATACCTGCGTAGACAGATCCACCTGGTGAGTTGATGTAGAGATAGATGTCCTTCTCTGGATCTTCTGCAGAGAGAAGAAGGAGCTGTGCGCAGATCGCATTTGCCATCTCGTCACGAACTTCTCCGGCGAGGAAGACGATACGTTCGCGCAAAAGGCGGCTATAGATCTGATCGCCGAGGCCGAGCGGACCATCGCCTACTGATCGATTAAGTGGGTTGATGTTTTCCATATAGTGACCTTAACAATGGCAGGGCGAAAATGCTTCCCAAATATGGAGAATTGGACGCAAAAAAGCGTCTGTTCGCTAACGGCTAAAGATTATTCAGCAGATGCTTCGGCTGCAGCAGCCGCAGGTGTGCGGAGCTCTTCGAGTTCAATCTTTGTGCCGGCTTTGTCGACAACTGAGATACGTCCGAGAACAGATGCAAGAGCCTTAGCGCGTGTGACCTCAGCCATGACCTGTGTAATCTGGCCAGCCTTCTGAAGCTCTTGAGCGAACTGCTCTGGAGCCATTCCGTAGCGCTGAGACATGCGCACGAGGTAATCGGTCAACTCAACTTCATTGATCTGAACTTCCTCAGTCTTCACGATTGCATCGAGGAGGAACTCGGACTTGATTGAGTCGCGGACTTCCTTATCAACCTCTGCGCGGTGGACTGCATCCTCAAGACGGCCCTCGCCCTCGAGGTGGCTATTAACCTCGTCGAGAACGATGTCATCTGGAACTTCGATGGTGAGATCAGCGAGCAACTTCTCAACGAGGAGGTCACGCGCCTGTGCGCCTTGCTCGAGCTTCTTCAAACGTGTGAGACGCTCTGTGAAATCTGCTTTTAGCTCTGCGATTGTGTCGAACTCAGATGCGAGCTTTGCAAATGCATCATCGACTGCTGGAAGCTCGCGCTCCTTAACAGCCTTGAGCTTGATCTCGACATCACCCTTCTCGTCATCTTTCTGACCAACAAGCTGTGTTGTGAATGTCTTTACATCTCCTGCTGACATTCCGACGAGAGCCTCATCGAGACCATCGATCATACGGTTTGAACCAACTTCGTATGAGATGTCATTTGCCTTACCGCCATCAACTTCTTCGCCATTGATGCGTGCTGTGAGATCGACAGTGACAAAGTCGCCTGACTTTGTTGCGCGCTCAACAGTGTGAAGTGTTCCGAAGCGAGCGCGGAGCTCATCAATCTGCTCATTGAGATCTGCTTCTGTAACTTCCGCATTATCAACAGTGACAGTGATCTTTGAAAAATCTGGGAGTGAAACTTCTGGACGAATACTTACCTCTGCTGTGAACTCGAGGCTCTCGTTATCTTTAAACTCTTTGATGTCGACTACTGGACGACCAACTACGAGAAGTTCTTTCTCGCGAACTGCTTCGCCGTAGAACATTGGAAGCGCTGAGTTGATTGCCTCATCGAGAACAGCTGCACGACCAACGCGCTGCTCGATCATCGCTGCAGGAACTTTGCCCTTACGGAATCCTGGAACATTGATCTTTGCAGCGAGCGCCTTGTATGCCTCGCTGATGTATGGAGAGAGTTCTTCAAAGGAAACTTCTACTGAAAGCTTGACGCGTGTTGGTGAAAGTGTCTCGACGTTGCTCTTCACAAGTAGCTCCTGTTGTGTATTGAATTGAATAACTCATTTGAAGGATTAACTTCAAGTACTACTGGTCGGGGCGGGGAGATTCGAACTCCCGATCTCCTGCTCCCAAAGCAGGCGCGCTAGCCACTACGCTACGCCCCGAAGGCGCAGGGGGAAGTCTAAGGCAAAATTTCACCTTCTCTTACCGACCATGTACGCTAACGCCCACACCCCGCGGGTGTAGCTCAATGGTAGAGTTCCAGCCTTCCAAGCTGGCTGTGCCGGTTCGATCCCGGTCACCCGCTCCAGT
>JBFYJI010000007.1:0-35240 GCA_041311505.1 Candidatus Nanopelagicales bacterium
CTAAGTGCTGTACTGAGGTCTGCCCAGAGCACATCAAGATCACAGATAACGCAATCATTCCTATGAAGGAACGCGTTGTAGATATTAAGTACGACCCAGCTCGCATGTTTAGTGCGTTGCTCCGTCGTGAGAAGAGAGATTAATTAATGAAGTTGTTGATCCGTTGGGCAGTGCTCGCATTTGCAATGTGGGCAGCAACTCTCATCGTTCCTGGCATCACAGTCAATGGCGGAGTCTCAACCTATCTTTGGGTTGCGCTGCTTTTCGGGTTGATCAACTCAATCTTCGGTTCAATTATCAAGGTCCTGACTTTCCCAATCTCTTTAGTGACATTTGGCATTTTCTTGATTGTGATCAATGCATCGATGCTCTCACTTACTGCTCGTTGGTCAGATAAGCTCGATGTCACGGGATTTTGGTCGGCGCTCTTTGCATCGATCATTATCAGCACAATCACTACCGTCTTTAAATCAATCCAACAGAAGCCGGTTCAGCTCTGATAGCGGTACTGCTTGTGAGCGCAGGGGGAGTCTTAGGCTCCCTCTCTCGCTTTTTTATCGGTGAAGTCATCGTTGATTATCGTCATGCAACAACGATGGCAAATGTCATAGGCGCATCACTGGCTGCACATCTTCTTGTCCTTCTTGAACGCCGTGGATTAACAAGTGCGAGGTACTTCTTGATACCTGGATATTGCGGAGGGCTGACGACTTTCTCTGGAGTAAGTTACGAAATCATTCTCCATCCCCATGAAAATTGGATCTTCCTTACAGCAAATGTGCTGCTCTCATTGATAGGTGTTGCTATCTCCATGACACTTTCACGGAGATTTATTAAGGAGCGAGTATGAGAGCGCTCTTAGTTGCAATCGGTGCGGCATTTGGTGCGCCATCACGTTTTCTCATTGATAGCTACTTTAAGAAGTACACCGACCGGCCACTTGGCATCTTTCTTATCAACGTACTTGGTTCATTCCTTATTGGATTAACAATTGGCAAGAGCGAACATGCCCATGACCTCTTTGCCATCGGCTTTATAGGTTCATTTACAACCTGGTCGACCTTTATGCTCGATCTCTACCTTGGATATCGTCTGAAGAAATATCGTGAAGTAACTATCAACCTCGCTGCATCGCTAATCTTCGGTTTGATCGCAGCGTGGTGCGGAATTCAATTAGCCCAAATGAATTAACCCAGTAAGGACTTCATCCACTTCTCGATTGCATCGGGATGGCGTGGGATGTTCTCGCTGAGGTTGCGGCATCCATCGGCGGTCACAACAACATCATCTTCGATACGGATACCGATTCCGCGGTATTCAGGGGCGAAGAGCTCGTCATCAGGCTGGATATAGAGACCAGGCTCAACGGTAAGAACCATTCCCTCTTGAAGCTCTGCATCGAGGTAATTCTCCTTACGAGCATGTGCGCAGTCATGGACATCGAGGCCGAGATGGTGGCTGACGCCATGAAGTGTCCAGCGACGATGGAGACCCACCTCTGGCTTCATCGACTCTTCTGCAGAGACTGTCAGAACGCCCATATCTGCAAGGCCCTTAGCGAGAACCTCTTGGCATGCACGGTTGATCTCAGAGAACTTAACGCCAGGCTTAATTGCAGCAAAGCCTGCCAATTGAGACTCATAGACAAGCATGTAGAGCGAACGCTGTGCAGGTGTGAACTTTCCTGAAACAGGAAGTGTGCGAGTGATATCTGCTGTGTAGAAAGATTCAACCTCTACACCTGCATCAACTAGAACAAGTTCACCTCGACGAACATCACCATCGTTACGGATCCAGTGCAATACACATGCATGGGCACCTGCACCAACGATTGTGTTGTATCCAAGATCGTTTCCGAGTACGCGAGCACGACCATAGAAAGCAGATTCAAGCACGCGCTCACCGCGAGGAGTCTGGGCTGCAGCTGGCATAACAGAGATAACGTCATTAAAACCAAGTGCAGATGCATCTACAGCCTTCTGCATCTCACGGAGCTCGTACTCGTCCTTTACCAAACGTTGCTCTGATGTAAATGTCTGGAACTCTCCCTCACGATCATGCTTCTTTACTGCATGATCCACGAGAGGATCTTCACCACGGATGATGAGAGTCTCTTTTCCATCCTTCAAGAAATCTTCGAGATCATTAACGAGACGTGTATCGATTTGGTAGCGAGACTGCGCTTCAGCGAGAGTAAAGCGACGACCTACCCATAACTCGCCATACTTTGCATCGCGATAGAAGGCATCGGTATCGCGAGTAGAGCGCGGATGAATATAAAGATATGTGAGATGTCCACCTTCTGTTGGCTCCATCACGAGAACTGCATCAGCTGTTGAATCAGCACCTTGCACACCGCTGTAGTAAGCGAATGCGCTATGAGGGCGATACTGATAATCAGTGTCGTTAGCACGCACCTTGTAACCACCCGCGGGCAAGACAAGACGAATTCCGGGGAAAGCTGCTGAGAGAACTTGGCGACGAGCAAATGCATATGTCACAACCTCAAGGGGCTCAAGATCGGTGAGATCTGATGCAGCCCAGCCAGAGCGCATAAATTCAGCGAATTGATCAGAGGGTGCCTGGTCGTGGATTCGCTTTGCCTTTTCGGTGGTCTCTGCGTTCTCGTTATTCATGCTCATGGGCCTAGATTACGCGGTTTAACGCAGGATGAAAGAGCAGGTAAACTCACGCCCGTACTTGGAGACGTCGCATAGCCCGGTCGAGTGCGCCTCACTGCTAATGAGGTAGGGAACTAAAATTCCCTCGGAGGTTCAAATCCTCTCGTCTCCGCTCTTACTCATCGCGAGGGAGGAGTTGAGATGTCACGATCTCACCAATCCCTGCCTGATGACTATTACTACGACGATCTCTACATCGATCAATTGCCTCACGGTAAATCAAAGAAAGTCCTCTCTCTTAAGTTAGCACTCCTCACCTTTATCGCCGCTCTCGGCTACAGCACCCTAGGCTCAACTTTCGCCTCCAATGTGCAGCTCGGAACAGGGCGCGTGGAGTTCGGCCAAGGGGTTCTAGTTACTGCCGCATGTGACTCGGATATCAAGCTAACCCCATTTGCGACGTTCGGAAATGCATCAGGTAATAACGGTGCCTACAAGCTCACTGATATTCAAATAACCGATCTCGGTACAGGTTGTTACGGTAAGGACTTGATTATCAGGGCCTATGACTCTGCTACTGCAACTCCGCTTGATCTTTATCAGACCGGTGGCGCGACAACGTATAACTCAATTCGCATCTACGATAACAATGGCACATTTACATTAGCTGACTCTGGATTAAACCAATCAGAGATCGTTGCTGTCACCGGAGGATTTAAGGTCACACTCTTTAATAGCGCATCGCCGGCATCAGTTGCCAAAGCTCTTGCAACATCTGTCTATCGAATAACTGTCGAAAGCGTCGAGCACGATGCGACGCTTACACAATCTCTACTTCCAAGCGGAAGCCTCAACTTCAATGGAACTTCAACAGCGCTCTACTATGACAGCAATAACACCTTTACCTTAGGAACCGGCGATTTAACCGTGGAGGCATGGGCAAATATCAGCAATGCACGCTCTGCCCAGACATTTTATGATGCCGGTGGTGACGTGAATTCAGGTGGCAGCTTTGCGTTCTGGATCGAAGGCAATCAGCTTAAGATTAGAAGAAACGGCATAAACGATATCGCTGTCAATATGAGCGGTAGTTGGTATGGCGGCTTCCATCACTACGCAGCTGTTCGTGGTGGCGGGTACTTCAAAATCTACGTTGATGGAACGCAGGTCGCATCAGGTAGCGATACTGGTTTTACGATCGATCGCACCGCGCCAGTGGTCGGAAGACTCTTTAATTATGGTGGGTATGAACTTCAGGGTCAGTTAAGAAATCTCCGCGTAGTAAAGGGAACGGCTCTGTACTCAAGCACCTTTACTCCACCTACAGCACCTTTGACCAAGATAAATGGAACAATCCTTCTTCTCTTGGCACAGAGCTCCTCTGATCCAGCCTACGATTCAAGCAATAACCATTTTGTGCCAAATAACTCGAGCACTCTGCCTACCTGGAACGCTCCGTAATCGCCGAGCTTTAGCTCTACTCGCCAGGTAATAGTCCTGCCCAGTATTCTCGCCCCATGCGCTTCATCACCCAGCCTGTATATGACCTGACCTATGACGATGTCTTTATGGCACCATCAAACTCTGAGATCTCAAGTCGTATGGAGGTGGATCTCGATACAACAGACGGTACAGGCACAACAATTCCTCTCGTCGTCGCAAATATGACAGCTATTGCAGGTCGACGTATGGCAGAGACTCTTGCGCGACGAGGTGGCCTTGTAGTTATTCCTCAGGATATTCCACTCGATATAGTTGCCTCAACAATCGCCTCTGTTAAAGCGTCACACACACTCTTTGAAACACCTATTACGCTCTCGCCAACTCAGACAGTTGCAGATGCAGCAAGTCTTATCAATAAGCGTGCGCATGGCGCAATCGTCGTTGTAGAAGGCAATAAGCCAGTCGGAATCATTACCGAAGATGATCTTCAGAGCGTGGATCGCTTTACCCAGCTTGGCCAAGTGATGACACAAGAGCTCACAACAATGCCGGACACTCTCGATGCTCGAGCAGCTTTTGATTTTCTCAATGACCATGTGCGTAACGTTGCTCCTGTAGTTGCAGCAGATGGCTCGCTCGTAGGAATCATCACAAAGACTGGCGCTCTTCGTGCAACTCTCTACAAGCCAGCTCTCGATGCCAATGGCAAACTCCGTATTGCAGCAGCAGTTGGTATTAATGGAGATATCGCAGATAAGGCGAGCCAACTCGTTAAATTTGGAGCAGATGTCCTTGTTGTAGATACTGCACATGGCCATCAGAAGAAGATGCTTGAAGCACTCTCAATCATTAAGAAGCTCGACCTCGGGGTCCCAATCGTTGCAGGCAATGTTGTTACAGCAGAAGGCGTTCGCGACCTTGTCGCAGCGGGTGCTGACATCATCAAGGTGGGAGTTGGCCCGGGAGCGATGTGCACTACCCGCATGCAAACAGGTGTCGGACGACCACAATTTTCTGCAGTACTTGAATGTGCGGCAGAGGCGAAGAAGCTGGGTAAGCATGTATGGGCCGATGGCGGTGTTCGCCATCCTCGCGATGTGGCGCTCGCACTTGCAGCCGGTGCTTCTCAGGTCATGATCGGCTCTTGGTTTGCAGGAACATATGAGTCACCTGGTGATCTCCTTCGCGATAGCGCAGGACGCCCATATAAGGAGTCATTTGGAATGGCATCCAAGCGCGCTGTTGCAGCTCGCACATCAAAGGAAGATGCATTTGATCGTGCCCGCAAGGCGCTCTTTGAAGAGGGTATCTCTTCATCGAAGATGTATTTAGATCCTGCACGTCCAGGTGTAGAAGATCTGATCGATGAGATTATCTCGGGTCTGCGCTCCTCATGCACCTATGCTGGCGCTCGCTCACTCGCTGAGTTTGCAGACCGTGCACTGATTGGAATTCAATCTGCATCAGGATATGCAGAAGGACGCCCTCTCAGCCAATCATGGCGCGGTTAATTACTGAGTAATCGATAACCAACTCCACGAACTGCGTGGAGAACCCTTAGATTGCTGACTTCGCGAATCTTCATTCGAATTCGCGAAACATGTGTGTCGAGAAGATGGTCGCTTGAGTATTCGAGTGAAACTCCAATCGCCGAAGCAATTTCATTTCGTGTATATACGCGCTTTGCATTGTGGATTAGTAGATTGATGAAATCATATTCAGTTCGTGTGAGCTCGACAAACTTTCCTTCAACATAGAACTCTCTGCTCTCGGTATCGAGACGTAGCGGACCTGCAGTAAGCGAGCCATGTGAGTGTGAGGACTGGATAAAGCGATGACGAATTTGGGTAGCAGTACGTAGGGCGAGAATTTGCGCGGAGACAGGTTTAGTAATGTAGTCATCGGCTCCTGCAGAGAGGCACATCGCTTCATCCATCTCCTGTACATGACTTGTCAGCATGATGATCGGAACAGTCGAGAACCGTCTGATTTCGCGGCAAATTTCGTAACCGTCGGGTTGCCCAATTGAGATGTCGAGAATGATGACCGAGGGACTTTCGCGGTGAAACTTTTCAAGGGCCTCTCTTCCATCTGCCGCTTCTATAACTTCGAATCCCTCAGGAGTGAGAGCTGCCTTTACAAATAGGCGAATATCAGCAACATCATCGACGATAAGAATCTTTTCTTTGCTCATTGCTCTTCTCTCCTAAAGAGCGGAAGGGTAAGTGTGAATGTAGAACCCTCGCCAAGGTTGGATTGAACATCAATAAATCCATGATGGCTGAGGGCAATATGATGGGCGATAGCAAGACCAAGTCCTGAACCAGAGTACTTCTCGCCATCGAAGTTATTGCCCCTGAAGAATCTATCGAATATTGATGGAAGATCACTAGGTGATATTCCGATTCCATTGTCGGTGATAACAATAGAGACCGATGGAATATCGAGATCTCTATTTTCAAATACCTTTATCGAGATAGCGCCGCCATGGTTACTAAACTTAACTGCATTTGCAATGAGATTGATCAGCAATTGATTGAGTTGCGCTACATCACCTCGAAGGAAATAGTCATCCTTAATATCAGTTGAAATAGAAATCTGAGCCTTTTCTGTAGCAGGCCAGAGTGTGAAGATTGCACTTTCAAGAACCTCATTGAGATATACCGGTTCATCAGGAATCTTACCTTCAGCGCTATCAAACTTGCTTAAAGACAATAAGCTCTCTACCAACTTCAATAGAACCTCAGCATTTCTTTGGAGGATTGAGAGATAGAGATTCTCTTCTTCATTCCACCGAGCAGGATTCGTGCGTTGCAAGAGTTCGATATATCCGATGATGGAGGTCAGTGGAGTTCTGAGTTCGTGATTGACATTAGAGATTAGAGAATCTTTGGCTGCATCTAGATCTTCTAGCAGATCCACCCTCCTCTCCGCTTCTTTCAGCTTCAGCAATGTCTCTTCGAGGGCCAATCTCTCCTCATGGATCTTGGCTCTAGCCTCTGCGAAATTTCTGACGTTTCCTCGAGTGTAGATGAGAAGAAAGAGAGCTCCTGAAATCACAAAGATATAGAGCAATGTGAGATTGAGGGCATCTCTCCTGGATGTCTCTCGCGCTGTTGCCTCCATCTCGGCATCGACTGAGCGCTGGTAAGAGACTACGAGCTCTCGTGCCGAAGAGACAATCTCATCGATAATAGGGATGAGAACTCTATTGAGCTCGCTATGCATTGATTCAGGCAAGATTCCGGAAGGAGCTGAAGCGACAATCTCATCTGAATGTCTTATCGCCCTCCAGTAACTCTCATTCGCTCGAGATCCCATTGTGCGCCCACTCGAGTCAACAACTGAGAGCCTCTGAGCTAAGAGCGCCCTTGCTATCTGTACCTCACGTCGTGAAGTGCCTCCGTTGGACCAGAGAGCAAGTCTCGTAGAGTAAACAAGGGTCTCTCGCTGCGTAAAGATAATTGAAGCAGCGGGAGTCTCAACGTTACTCAAGATGCGGCTACGAGATTCTGCCATGTGCGCTTCGATCAATGATGAAAGTCCAAGGGTTATCAGTGCAGTTATTGAAATCACCGCAGTTGCAATCTGAAGTTTCTTTGACATTGAGTGCAGGAACTTCACTTCACTGAAATAGTTCGGAGTGACCAGTTCCAAGCATCAAGATTCTTTCTCCACTTACTATTATCTGGATAGATAATTCGGATTGGCCCTCCCTGGTCGTATGGGATTGCCTCTCCGTTGAGAGCGATAGCTAGATATCCCTCCGCGGTAATAAAATCTGATGCCTTTGCCACAAAGAGATAATCATTGAGCGCTTTAGTTATGACATAGTCGCTTGGTTTGATGTCTCCTAAAGCAAAGAGGTTCTTGAGAGGGATAACAGAGAAATTCTGACGTTTCTTAACAAATGGCTCGTAGATTGTGAGAGAGGTTTGATGAATCTTCTTCAATCTAACCAACGCAAAATCAGTACGATGCCTTTTACTGGAGATGGTGAGGATTATTTCATTGGGACCGGCGGGATCGATTGTCGCGGTGCCATAAGGATTCTTTGCTGCGAGGGCAGAGGTGGAGGGAAGCACAATTAGAATAAGCGCTCCAGTAAGGGTTAATGCAATATTGCGTTTCATCGAATCTCCCTTCATTTGTTGCAAGGGTAGAAGTTGGTTCACGGAATATCTACAAAACTCATCAGTATCTTGTAAATGTGAAGTACCCGTGAGTTTCACGGGTGGGAGTGTGAGAAGGTAAACTTCACCCCAAAGAGAGGTGGAGAGTGTGAAGCGTTTTAAAGTGGCAATCGTGGGCGCTGGCCCAGCGGGATACTTTGCGGCTCAAGCACTCCAGAACCTTGCAACTGAGGAGATCGCCTTCTCCATAGATATGCTTGAACGCCTCCCGACCCCATGGGGCTTGGTGCGAAGCGGTGTCGCACCAGATCACCCCAAGATTAAGACAGTCTCTAAAGTCTTTGAAAAGATCGCGAATACTGAAGGATTCCGCCTCTTCGCCAATGTCGAACTCGGCAGCGATCTCACTATCGAGCAGTTACGTGAACGTTACGACGCCGTCGTGATTGCAACCGGTTCCCCTCGCGGAAAGAAGTTAGGAATTCCAGGTGAGGATCTCCCTGGTTCGCATTCAGCCGCGACATTTGTTCCTTGGTATAACGCACATCCAGATTTTGCAGATGAAGCAATTGATCTGACTTCACAGACTGCTGTTGTCATCGGTGCAGGAAATGTTGCAATGGATGTTGCACGTATGCTCGCTCTCGAACCATCAGAGCTTGATCCAACCGACACAGCAGATCATGCAATCGATGCTCTCAAGAAGAGCGCCATTCGAGAAGTAGTTTTAAGTGCTCGTCGTGGACCAGAGCATGCTTCATTTACCTCGCCGGAACTCCGCGAACTTCCAAAGCTCGAACATACCAATGTTGTCATTGAACCTGAGGATATCGTTGCTGCGATCGTGCGCGCAGGAGATGAGATTGAGAAAGATACAAAATCAAATCTCGATGCGATGACCTTGATATCAGAGCGCGAACCGACGCACCATGATCGCACCTTACGTTTTCAGTTCTTAGCTACCCCCATTGAGATCAAGGGCAATGGAAAGGTTGAAGAGGTCATCTTTCAACGCACCGGCACCGATGAGACTTTCTCTATTAAATGTGGGCTAGTAGTCACCGCAATCGGATATGAAGCTGCCTCTCTCGAAGGAATCCCTTATGAGAAGGGGAGAGTGGTTAATAACAACGGACATGTTGATGGCAATCTCTATGTCGTTGGATGGGCAAAGCGTGGACCTTCGGGAGTCATTGGCACCAATAAGTCAGATGCAGCCGATGTGATGAAGTTGCTCGTCGCAAATCTCATCGAGCCAAAGAGTGGTGGAGATGTCACTGAGGTGATTGCCCATAATAAAGTTGTGACTCAGATGCATTGGGAGCAGATCAACGCAGCCGAGATTGCAGCAGGTGAGCCTCTTGGAAAGCCTCGCAGAAAGGCGATTTCTCGCGAGGAATTGCTCAATTTGGGCGCGCTCTAATAAGAAGGTATTATTCGCAACTGTTATACAGAAGTAAGCGCCCGTAGCTCAACGGATAGAGCATTTGACTACGGATCAAAAGGTTAGAGGTTCGAATCCTCTCGGGCGCGCAAGATAAGCCTCAGGTGCCTTTCACACCTGGGGCTTTTCTCTTTTTAAAGTATGACCACACATCTTTAGGCATCTCCTTGAAGAGTGCGATGTACGAGGGTTCAATTGACCCATGTCTCGAACTCTCTGTAGCGAATGTAAGAGCCCGGTCCTTCGTAAATGGAATTTCTGCGCACACTGTGGAGAAAAGTTCGAATTCGATCGCTCTGTCTCTGAAGGACCTCAGAATACAAAGTACGGGCGCTATGTAATCCTTCTTCTCATTGCCGTGATGTTGGGTGCTCCACTTGTAAATATCGTTAAAGAGAATGATGGCAATCTCCTCTCACGTCTTAAGAATCGTGGCGTTCTTTCCTGGAACGATGACACAACAAGTGAGGGTCTTCTCTCTTCTGGTCAATATGCTCCACAGGAGGCAATCTCTACTGCAACCGGTAGCTGCAGAATTTGGATTTACGAGAGCGAGAAGAGCGCCAATGACGCCCTCGATAATTACATTAATGACAATATCGAATTCTCTGCCGCCTGGAGCGGAGTCGATGAGAAGACAAAGACAGGCGTTGTGCTGCTGACTCTTGAGCCGAAGTCATATTGCTCGGAAGAGGCAGCTTCTTTCTTGGAATGGAATCTCGAGTAAGAGAATAAGAGACAGGGACGCGATACCCTTTCTGGCATGAGAAAGATTCTGCTCCCACTCTTACTTATCTTTGCAACAACAACGCCAGCTCATGCTGCCGGTAATGAGATTACGGTGATGTCTCGCAATCTCTATCTCGGCGCAGATGTCGGTGTCGCTATGGAGCTCATCCCAGATTTTTCAGCAGCTTCGCAATTTATGTGGGATCAAGTTGCTGCGACCGACTTTACAGAACGAGCACCTGTCCTAGCTCAAGAAGTTATTAGAGAAGACGCTGATGTTGTTGGATTACAAGAGGCGACAAATTGGTACTGCAAGAAGAATCTCTGGAGCAAGAAGGTAGTTGTCTATAACTTCACCGAGCAATTCTTAACAGCAACGAAGAAACTTGGAAGCGAATATGTATTGGCTTCCAAGGATGGCGTATCGGCTCTCAATATCGGATACTCAATTCCTGCGATTCCTTATCTCACAATGGTCAATGATCCAAAGGCATTTCAACCCCTATTTGGAAGCGATAGCGCTGCCTGTGGCTTTGAGATCGGTGATGCCCTTGTAGTGAAGAAGAGCCTGGCAACACAGGTATTGGCTGTTGGCAATAGCGAATACGAAACGAGCTACTCAATCATTCCGAAGATTATGACTATCTATCGTGGTTATAGCTGGATGGATCTTGATTACAACGGCAGCAAGACCCGCATCGTGACGACACATCTTGAATCCTTATGGGATAAGGGCAAAGTTCCTAACGCGGCAAAGCAAGCGCAACAGTTAATCAGTGATCTTCAAGATACAGTGATGCCACTGATAGTTATCGGTGACTTCAACTCTGATCCTCGCGATCCGCGTCCTGATGCAAAGAGCAATCCCGGAGGACAGCCTGAATCAAGCGAAGCATGTAAAGCTCAAGTGGGCAATCCAACATTTGAAACCGCGATAGATACCTGTAACGCATATTGGTTGATGCGAAAGGCGGGATTTACAGATTCAGGTCCGGATGCGATGGATCCAAAGAATTACACATGGGGTATAAGCGCGCTCTTAGCCGGTCCAGACCTTAAGAGGCTGAAAGCTGCACGAGAGATGGGCAATAGCTATGGATTCACCGATCGACTTGATTACATCTTTATCAAGAACGGTGCTGAAGTGAAGTCATCAAAGATTGTAGGAAATACCTGGCCCAAAGGCAGTACCTGGAATTGTTCAAATGAAGAGCAAATCTCCAATGCCGCTCTCATCTCAGAGGAGATGGGGATAGAACTCCCAGATATGAATCTCTGCAATGACACCGATCATGCAAGTGTCGTGGCGAAAATATCTCTCGCAAGTAACTCTTCACTGTCACCAGCTCTCGATGCACACACACCATTTCCCATTTCATTCTGGAATTGGGTTGGCATATTCATCGTGGTTTTAGTTGGTACATTGGCCTATATTCGAAAGAGGAGAAATGCCATTGAATAAGCCAAGAATTGCTGTTTCAACAGCTTTTGCCTCTAATGGCTTAGTCGCTGGAACCTTTATGGTCAGACTCCCTGATATCAAGTCTCATCTCAATTTGAGTAATGGCAACTTAGGATTATCGTTATTTGTCTTGATGGTTGGAGTGCTTATCTCCATCAAAATTACCGGCAATTTAGTCGCAAAATTTGGAAGCAAAACCATCGCAATCCCAGCAACGCTAGCGATGGCATTCGCCCTCTCGCTAGTTCCCCTTGCAGGGACATGGTTGATGTTCAGTGCGACTTTACTCTTACTTGGCCTCACCTTAGCTGCACAAGATATCTCTATGAACTCACACGGAATTGCGGTCGAACATCAATTCAGCGCGAGATTTATGAGTTCTTTTCACGCAGTCTTTTCTATTGGTGCGCTTATCGGAGGATTCATTGCAGGCGTACTTTCACAGTTGAGCGTTTCAGTAAGAATGAACATATTCATACTTGCCATTTTTATCTCTGCGCTTTCGCTCACCCTCCGAAATTGGTGGCTGCCATCCCATATAGATATCCATCCACGCGAAAAGGGTAGGAAGCGAAAGAATTTCCCAAAGATCTTTATCGCACTAGGAATCTTAGGTTTCTGCGGCCAGGTAGGTGAGGGGGCAGCTGGAGATTGGGGAGGAATACTTTCACGTGATGTATTTGGTGCATCTCCATTTCTCTCTTCACTGCCGTACATATTCTTCTCAATCACCATGGTTCTCGGACGTTTGTTCGGTGATCGAATAGCATCTCAGTACCGTGCGGCGTCGGTACTCGCATTGGGAGGATATATCTCCGGTATTGGATTGATATCAGGGTTATTAGTAGGCAATGTTGTTGGCGCAATACTCGGATGGGCTCTTCTCGGCGCTGGTCTCTCCATTGTTGTTCCGATACTTTTCTCTGAGTCAGGGAGAATTGCACGAGAAAATTACTCAGATCAGATTGCCCCATCGGAAGCGGTTGCGAAAGTTTCGGGGCTTGCTTACTTTGGTTTTATGGCTGGCCCACCATTAATTGGAAATCTCTCCTCCTTGATTTCTCTTCGATGGGCTCTCTTGTTGCCAGGTGTTTTAGCAATACTTCTTGGAGTCTTTGCTAGACGACTTATCAAGGATTAATGCAGCGCTGAATCGGCATTACCAACTTTGATAGATGTAAATGTGACTTCAAGGTTAGCTCTTGTTGGGCTTGCACAGTGGAGACCCACCTTCCAAATCAAATCCTGATCTAGTGGAGCAAGGCGTACTAACTTCCATTCACCTTCACATCGCGCACGGATAGTGAGTGCATCCCCGCTTCGACTCACTCTGAGGTGAATCTCCTTGCCCATCCACTCTGGCACAGGAGCGACAGACCAATCAGATTTCTCGCAAGTGACGACGGCCCCAAGCTGAGGAGCGCCATCGGCGAACTCAACCCCTGCCTTGATCCAATTCTTACTATCGGCATATATAAAGAGACCGGCTTGATCGAATTGCTGGTCATAATTAAGGAGCCAACTCAATTCAACAGAACTCTCTTGCGGAAAGTCATTGAGAAGTGCGTGCCCGGATTCGTGGATGAATCCATATGACGTCTCTCGCCAGAAGTCGCTTTCATTTTGAGTAACGACCTTGAACTGCTCGCCAACAAGTGCTGAAGAAGTTGGCGGATTGAGCCAAGTGCCTAGATTGAGCTCTCGTGGTTGCATATCGGTAGACATTCTTATCTCCTACTTCATAAAGAGAGCGTTGAGGCGACGAGTTGTTAAGTAGAGTCCTACTGCGATAAAGACGGCAAAGTAGGCGATATGGATCAAGATAGATGAATTGATAGTGCCTAGTGTGCACATACGCATCATCTCAATTCCCTGGCTTAATGGTGTCCACTTGATAAAGGTGGCAAGCCATGTTGGAAGTGAACTCAATGGGAAGAATGAGCCACTAAAGAGGGTGAGTGGCATTAATACGATATTGATGAGATTGAGCTGTTGAAAACCCTTGATATAGCTCGTTGCTGCCATTCCAAGTGAGGCAAAGCCAAAGCCGATCAGCACACCTGCGGGGATGGCGAAGATGCCGCTCCAGCTATGGATAAGACCCAGTGGTGTCACGACGATCATGAACGTAGTTGAGTAGAGAGCGCCACGCATCAGCGCCCACCCAATCTCACCGAGCGCGACATCCATTGGACCAAGAGATGTTGAAAGCATCGCTTGATAGAGACGGCTCTCATGCATCTTGAAGTAGACATTCCACGTCGAATCCATAACTGCGCCCATCATCGCTGATGTTGCAAGAAGCCCCGGGACAATAAATGATGCATAACTAATGTGGCGACCATCAGAGAGGGTTATATCTCCAACAAATTGGCCGACTCCAAAGCCAAAGACTGCAAGGTTGAGGAGTGGCTCGATAAATCCAGAGAGAACCACGAGGTAGGTGCCAGTCTTAAATGTCACCCAGCTTCGTTGAAGCACTACGCGAGATCGTCCCGCATAGAACTTTTCGCCCCAGCGACCTTTACGTTTTTCCGCGATTGCGACTGCGGTAAGGAGGCTCACTTCAACAACCTCCGCTCAAAGACTCGTACTGCAGTAAGAAGTCCAGCGCCAATCATGGTGAGAAGCACTGCAATATGTGTCACGACCAACCAGGTAGGTGTCGCATGGCCGTAACTTAAATAGCGGCCAAGATCAGTTGCATGCCAGAGGGGGGAGATCCAGCCAATCCAGCGGAGATATATCGGCATGGAGTCGATGGGGAAGAAGGTGCCGCTGAGGAAGAACATTGGTTGAATTACGAAACGACCCACGAAAGTGAAGAAGTTATCTTCATTCTTAGCGCCACCTGCAACGGCGAGCATGACTGCAGAGAATGCAGCACCTGCAAGGAGTGCGCTCGGAATTGTCATCCATGCGCGAACACCATCCATGACTCCAAATGCATAGAGAACACCGTAATAGATAAGAACTGTTAGAAAATTGCGGACCATTGCAGCGAGAAAGACTCCGATGGCAATCTGACGACCGGATAAGGGTGTGGAGCGGATTCCAAAGAATGTCTTCTCCCACATAAAGCCACCGAGCGTTGGGAAAATAGTTTCATCCATAGATCCCTGAACAGCAGCATTTGCAAGAAGGGCGGGAGCTAGAAAGACGAGATAGCGAACACCATCGACTCCTGTCGAGCCCATATTGTTATCGACGAGATTGCCAACACCGACTCCGATTGCGACGAGATAGAGAAATGGGTTTGCAACCGCATGAAAGAGGATCACCCAGAAGAATTTGCTCATGTTGTAGAGGCGCGATTGCAAGACATATCGCGAACCAAAGTGTGCAACGGTGCGCATTTACTCGACCAGTGATCTTCCTGTGAGGCGTAAGAAGACATCTTCGAGCGAGCTTCGACGGACGAGTGAAGTGCGTGGGTGCATTCCCGCACTCATGATTCTTTCGAGGGCACCTTCAGCATCATCTGCATAGAGGAGTACACGATCAGGGAGCACCTCAAGGCGATCGCAGTAAGAAGATAATTGTGATGCGATCTCTTCATTCTTATCTCCACCAAAGCGGAGTTCGAGAACTTCGCGCGATGAGTACTCTTTGATGAGATCGGTGGGTGAGCCCTCGGCCATGATCTTGCCGTGGTCCATCACCACGAGGCGTTCGCAGAGCTGCTCAGCCTCATCCATGAAGTGAGTGGTAATCACGAGGGTAACTCCACGCTCTTTCAGCCTAAAGAGGCGATCCCAGAGAATATGGCGGGCTTGTGGGTCAAGGCCTGTAGTGGGCTCATCCAGCATCAAGATATCGGGGTCACTCACAAGAGCGCGAGCAATCGTGAGTCGGCGCTTCATTCCACCACTTAAGGATTCAACCTTTGCATCACGCTTCTCTGTGAGCTGCGCAAACTCTAAGAGCTCATCGATCTTTCCGCGGATAACTTTTCCAGGAAGACCAAAGTAACGTCCGTAGAGAAAGAGATTTTCTGTAACAGTGAGATGCTCATCGAGGTTATCTTTCTGAGGAACAACACCTAGATGAGCTCGGATCTGTGGACCGAACTCTTCAGGATCTTTACCTAAGATTGTGATCGAACCAGAAGTGCGCTGAGAGGTGGCGCCAATGATGCGCATTGTTGTGGACTTACCGGCACCGTTGGGTCCAAGCAAGCCAAATGACTCGCCCTTCTTTACAGAGAAGTCGATCCCATCGACCGCTGTAAATTCACCAAACTCTTTCCTTAAACCGCGCGCAACTATGAGCTCTTCAAACATAGTCGCAATCGTACATCGGTTATGCAGAAGTGCTTATGGGTAAAGACCTCTTAATTTATGGGCCTCAGCTACGCGCTTCACACCAATCATCATTGCAGACTCACGCCATGTCAAAGACTTTTCAGCCGACATTGATTCAACTTCGCGGATCGCCTTCATCAGCTGTGAGTCGAGATTCTGATAAATCTCATCTGCATCCCAGAAGAAAGCTTGCTTATCCTGGACCCACTCGAAGTAAGAGACGATTACTCCGCCAGCATTTGCCAAGATATCTGGAACTACAAGAACACCTTTATCTTTAAGGATGGCATCGCCCTCTGGCGTAGTTGGAGCATTTGCACCTTCGACCACGATCTTTGCCTTAATAGTTGGCGCAGTCTTTGCAGTGATTGCATCTGCAAGGGCTGCAGGAATAAGGACATCTACCTCAAGGGCGAGGAGCTCCTCATTTGTCAGACGATCTGTGCCCGGGGCATCGAGATTTCCATGCTCCTTAAAGTGGTTCCAGAGGCTCTCGACAGAGGCAAAACCAGTTACTCCACCGTGAACATCGCTGACTGCAACGATCTTGAGCCCCATCTTCTCAAGGCCTACGGCAGTCCAGTAACCGACCTTTCCAAAGCCTTGAATGGCAACCGTTGCTCCTACTGGATTGATTCCGCGAACAAGAAGTGCTTCACGAGTTGAGATTGCAACTCCATCACCAGTTGCGGAGGTGCGACCAAGTGAACCACCGAGTGAGATTGGCTTTCCAGTGACAACTCCAGGAACTGAGTACCCCGCATTAACAGAGTATGTATCCATCATCCACGCCATATTTCGCTCATCTGTTCCGACATCTGGTGCAGGAATATCGCGCTCTGGTCCGATGATGGGGAGGATCTCAGATGTGTATCGACGTGTAAGGCGCTCGTTCTCCATTACAGATAAGAGCGAAGGATCTACTGCAATTCCACCTTTAGCTCCACCATACGGAAGGTTTGTGAGTGCGCACTTCCATGTCATCAACATTGCGAGAGCAACAGTCTCATCCATATCGATATCTGGGTGGAATCGAACACCACCTTTAGAAGGGCCGCGGGTAGTCGAGTATTGAACTCGAAATCCTTTATACATCTCAACATTGCCATTATCGCGACGGAGTGGAACTGCCACTTCAAGAACGCGACGAGGAGTTGAGAGCGTCTGCCACTCATTCTCTGAAAGGCCAAGCTGATCAACAGCTCGACGCAACTGACGTAGTGCGGTATCTAGTGCTGACTCCATTGTCAGAACTTCTTTCTCTTAGGTTGAGCTATCGATTAACTACGTAATGCTTTTGCAAATTCAGCGAAATCATCGACCAAGATATCGATCTCGGTCTGTGTGTGTGCAAGCGAGATCAACCACTGCTCATCAAGCCCTGGAGGTGTGATGATTCCGCGGTTGAGTGCGAAGAGCCAATGAGCTTCAGCGACACCGAAGTCAGTTGCCTTGTAATCGCGGTAGTTACGTACAGGCGACGTTGCCCATGTAACACAACCCTTAACACCAAAACCAACTGTGTGAGCAGGTAACTCATACTCTTCAATAAGGTCACCGATACGCTCGAGTGCCTGCAAATTAAGGGCTTCAGCAGCGCCGAGAGTCTCTTCGGTAGCGATGCGATCAATGGCACGTACACCAGCCATCGCAAGTGGGTTACCGTTAAAAGTTCCGAAGTGGGCCATCTTGTTATTGGTAACAAAATCCATGTACTTCTTCTTGCCGCCAAATGCAGCAAGTGGGAGTCCTCCACCAATTGACTTAGCGAGAGTGATGAGATCTGGTTCGACACCGAGACGACGTGCAGCACCGTGAGCACCAGCAGTAAGTCCAGTCTTTACCTCGTCAAAGATAAGGACGACGTTGTATTGATCGCAGAGTTCGCGAACGCGCTCGAGATAACCTGCATCTGGAAGAACAATTGCAAGGTTTTCAAGAACAGGCTCGACGATAAAGCAAGCAATCTTTGAACCGTTCTTCTCAAACATTCGCTCGAGAGAAGGAATGTTATTAAAAGGAACGACGTAGATATCTCCTGGAACAAGGTTGCTATCAATCGCCGGAGTTGGATCCTCAGGGCTACCAATCTTGTCGAGAGCAGGCTTACTTGAAACCACAAATGGGTCGTAGCTACCGTGGTAACCGCCTTCGATCTTGAGGATGCCCATCTTGTCGGTAGCAGAGCGTGCTACACGAACTGCATACATTGTTGATTCAGTGCCAGAGTTAGTAAAACGAACCTGATCGATACCAAATCGCTTACAAATTCGCTCTGCTGCGTCGGTAGAAGTTGGAGAAGGAGTAACAAAGAGCATTCCACGACCGAGGGCAGATTCGATCTCCTCAACAACGATTGGATTGAGGTGGCCTGCAAGCATTGCGCCAAAGCCCATTGAGAGATCGAGGAGCTTTCGTCCATCGACATCGGTCATATATGCGCCTTGTGCGCTCTCAATTGAAATTGGATATGGATCCCAGTGCTGGAAACTTGATGTAACACCGAGTGGAAGTGAGCTAAATGCTCGCTTGCTCTCAACCTCTGAAGCCTTAGTATTCTTAGTAAAGAGCTCCCATTCGGCAGCGAGAACTGAAGCTACCTTTTCTGGTGAGATTGGTGTTGATGTTGCAGGGACTCGACGGTATGTATTGGCCGTTGCTTGTGTTGTCATTTGTAACGCTGTACTACAAAAGCCTCTAACTTAGAAGCGGTTTTGTTCTGTACTCTCCTTTAAACCACGTCTTTCAACGCGTTGGCCAATTATCTACGAAGGCTAAGGAAGTTGCAACTACTCGCATACCATCGTGGCGATAAGCATCTCTAAGATGAAATTATCCCAGTTTTCCTGCTTCATAGGTTGCGGAACGATGTCATCTACGATTTTTCCAAGGGTATAGCTCTGAATAAATACGGCGACGGTACGCGCATCAAGTTCTTTACGAAATAGACCCTTATTCTTCGCTTCAGATACCAAATCCTCCAGTGCGCTCGTCAAACGATCTTGTTCGATCCCTAAAGCTTTTTGAAAACGCGGTGAAGTCTCTGAATTTGCAAGAGTTCGAGCACGTTGAAAACGAGTCGCCTTATATTCGGGTGATTGTGTGAAGTTGGTGACTTTCTTTAAACCAGCAACGATGTCATCTCGAGTCTTTGCACTTGAAAGAACCGGAACAATCAAGCCAATACTTCTATCAACCCATAGCGCATATCGCGCAACTTGAGCGGCTTCTAATAACTCTCCGAGATCCTCAAAGTGGTGATAGAGACTGCCCTTTGAGATGCCTGACTTATCTAGAATTTCATCGACAGTTATATCTTGTGGGTACTTGCTCTCAAGAATCTCCACGGCAGTTTCGATTAGGCGAGATTTTGTTGGATGAAATGCAGGGGTCATATGCCGTATTTAACTCAAGATTAGGAAGTATTGGTAGCCTTAACCGTGATGAATAAGCCAACAATCATCCTTGCCACGAGCAATGGAGTAGGAATGGGCCACCTGGCTCGTGCAAGCGCTATTGCACTCGAGCTAAAGAAATATGCAAACCCCATTATTGTCTCTATGGCTGGCGGTATCGCCGAGATTCCTGAATACCTTGGCATTCGCGTTGAATATATTCCTGGGCGCGATCGTGGCTGGATGGAGCGAGAGAAGTGGGATGACTATCTCCGTGATCGATTGATGGCTCTCGTTGATGAGACCGGTGCAACAGTCATGTCATTTGACGGTGTTGTTCCATATCCAGGAGTCATCGCTGCAAAGTTCTCACATCCAAAGTTGGCACTTGTCTGGGTGCGTCGCGGACTCTGGCAGAAGAAGCCTCAACGCTTTGTTCTCGGTATGCAGTCAAAGATGATGGATTACATCGTCGAACCTGGTGATATCGCCCGCGCATATGATTTTGGACCGACTGCCCAGCGTAAAGATGCCACTCTCACTTCACCGGTTTCACTCTATAAAGAGGAGATTGCTCTCTCTCGTGATGAGGCTCGTAAGGTGCTCGGACTTGATCTCAACCGACCTGCAGTCTTGGTGCAGTTAGGTACTGGAGATAGTGATGTCAATGAGAAGTTAACCGCAGCACTTTCCGGATTACTTGGCTGGAAGGATCTCCAAGTTATCTTGACCAAGCAACCGCTCGATAAGAATGGAAAGTCTCTCGCGCCAGAGGGTCTCGATATTCGCGTTGTCCGTCACTTCCCACTTGCACGCGTACTACATGCATTTGATGCAGGAGTCTCTGCAACAGGATATAACGGAGTGCACGAAAACCTTCCAGCATGTCTTCCAACAGTCTTTGTATCAAATATTCGCGGCACAGATGATCAAGAAGCCCGTGCGCAGTGGTGTCACGATTTTGGTTTTGCAATTCGTGGCAACCAAGCAGACCTTCACGACATCACAGCAGCGGTAAAGAAATTACAGGATCCTGCAGTCCGCGAGAAGCTCGCAAAGAGATGTGAAGATCTACCTGCAACAACTGGTGGCGAAGAGATTGCCAAGATTCTCTTTGATTTGGCAACACGTGAAGAGCCAAAGCGACCATCGTGGTTTACCTATAACCGCCTCAAGGTTCAAGAGCACATCAACCGCGGTAAGCGCCATCTCGCCTATATGGGTCTTCGCAGACTCGGTCTTCTCTATCGCGCCATCAATCCGCACATTGTTGTTAACGTTGTAAAGCAGGATCCACCGGTATGGGGATCGCAGACAACTGCCGCTGAATTACACCCACTCATCAAGGGAGATGCTCGCTTTGAGCACCTCATTACGGGTGCATCCGATGAGTACATTGCTCGCAGACGAGAAATCGCCGAGCGCGCATATGGGCACCGCACTGAGATCATCAACACTAAGAAAGTTAAGTTGGAAGAATAAGGTCTAACTACTTCTCAAGTAAGTGCTCAAGCTTTCGCTTGAGAAAGAGTATTACCCCGACTACAGCGATTAAGAAGAAGATCGCCCAATAACGTAGGTACTGCTCAAGCGTGCTGAGAGAACTTGCAAATTGATAGCCGAGAAGGACAACGACAGTTGAAAAGGTTATTCCTCCAAGGGCATTCCACTTAAGAAATGTTCGATAAGGCACCCTATGCATTCCTGCAAGAGCTGGAACAAGTGCGCGCAAGAGCGCTTGCGCTCTGCCGAAGAAGATAGCGCCACTGTGATAGCGATCGAAAATCGCTTCAGCAAGTCTCCATCTCTTCTCGCCTACTAATCGTCCGAAGCGATTGACCTTAATTCGAGGACCGAAGTGTTTTCCTACTTCATAGCCAACCGAATCACCTGCAATAGCAGCGATAATCGCTGCGATGAGGAAGATCCACACATTCCATACCCCTGCATGAGCGAGAACTCCGCCAATGACGAGAGCAGTCTCCCCAGGAAGTACAAAACCAATAAATGCAGCCGCTTCAGCAAATGCAAAGAAGAGAAGCAAGAAGAAGAGAGGTATGTGGAGGTTGTGAGCTACAAGAGTGTCGGCAGTGTGATGTATCCACTCTGATATCGACATGCGGACACTCTATATGACTAGTACAGTCCCATCCATGAGAGCCGAGACATCAGTAGCTGTTAATGAAATTATCGCCACCCGCCGTAGCCCACGATCACTCGATGAGAGCGCAACAATCTCCAACGAAGATCTCAAGGCCATCCTCGAGGCTGCACGGTGGGCGCCATCTGCATTTAATGGTCAGCCTTGGCGCTACTTTGTAGGTAAGCGAGGCGATGAAGTATTTGCTCAGATCCTCTCCTCACTTGGCGAGTTCAATCAGATGTGGGCGAAGCGAGCCTCAGCCCTGATTTTGGTTGGTTCCAAGACAGTAAAAGCCGACGGAACTCCTCACGCTGATTACCAATATGACTGCGGACTTTCAGTGGCTCAATTGGCAATTGAGGCACATGACCGTGGCCTCATCGCCCACCAGATGACAGGTTTTGATCGTGCTGCCGCAAAGATTGCAGTTGGTATGGCCGAAGATCTCACACCAGTGGTTGTCATCGCTATCGGAACTCAGGATTCGCCTGAGAAGCTATCTGATGCAATGCGAGAACGTGAGCTCGCTCCTCGCCAACGTCTCTCGCTAGAAGAGATTGTTATTAAAGGCCTTCCAGCTTAAAAACGAGAACGGATCTCCCAGAGATCTTTAAATACAGGATTAAAGAGCGTGCTTGCTAAGTACTTCACACCACTCGAACCTCCGGTACCCATCTTTGCTCCGATAGTGCGCTCGACCATCTTTACATGGCGATAGCGCCACTCTTGAATTCCTTCATCAATATCCACCAAGCGCTCTGCAACCATTGCGCCTTCGGGATCATTGCGGTGCATCTCGAGAAGTGCATCATGAACTTTCTCATTGCTCTCATAAGCAATTGACTTATTACGATCCATGACATCAGATGGCAATTCAAAACCTCTGCCCTGCACATATACCAAGAATGAATCCCAAATCGAGTTACGTGATGTGATCTCTTTGATCTCACTCTGAATATTCTCTGGAAGATGGCCAGCCATTCGATCATCACGACGACCGAGGATTGCTTCAACTTTACGAAATTGCGCAGATTGGAATCCACTTGACGATGAGAGGTATCCACGGAAGGCATTAAATTGAAGCGGGGTCATTGTCTCCAAGATATCGACCTGTGTGACACAGACCTTCATAATCGTGCGAATACGACCCAAAATAGCAAGTGCATAATGCGAATTACCGCTCTCTAGCGCTTTTGCTGCCGCCTCAAACTCGTGGAGAAGTTGCTTAAACCAGAGCTCATATGTCTGGTGGATGATAATAAAGAGGAGCTCATCATGCTCAGGTCCTTCAGATAGTGGCTTCTGAAGCTGTAGTAGCTCATCTACCTGGAGATAAGAGGTGTAGGTGAGTGCTGATTCGTATTGTTCGCTCATGTGACTCGTGAATCCGATCCCTTAATCTCTTCATACTTACGTGTGATTGTTAATTCGCGCAGTCGATTAAATCCATCCCAGATCTCTACATACGATGTAGGAAGAGGTGCGATGGCGAGACGAATCGCATTAGGTGTGCGGTAATCAGGAATGACATTGACGAACTTGCGGAGGGCAACGCAGATTTGAGCTGCCTGAGGATGGCCGATTGAGATATGTCCACCGCGCTCATTGGCATCGCGAGAGGTTAGCAAGGTGTAACCAAGATCTGCGAGCCATGCATCGTAGAGATCAATCATCATCTGAGTACCAATTGCCGCTTTCTTAGCGATTGCAGCAATTCCAGCCTCTTCAATCATTGAGAATGCGGTCTGCACTCCACGGATACCGATGATGGAGGGACTTGCAATCTGAAATCCTCGGATTCCATTTGCCTTGACGTAATCAGGCCCCATTCCAAATTGATCTTCATTTCCAAACCACCCTTGGATAGGGACTTGAAGCTCGCTCTGAACTTTCTTATTAACGTAGAGCCACGCTGGTGAACCAGGTCCCGAGTTTCCATACTTATATGTACATCCGACTGCAAGGTCTACGCCATTAGCATCAAAGTTCATCTCGATTGCGCCAGCTGCGTGGCTTGCATCCCACACCACCCATGCACCAAATGAACGAACAAAATCAGTGATCGATTTAATGTCATTTCGTGCACCAGAGCGATATTGAATTACTTCAAAGGTAACAAGTGCAACATCTTCGCTCATATATGGCTTCAAGATATCGACGGTAATTCGTTCATTATCTGAAATTGCTGGATCTTCATTATCGATAATGACGAGATTGAGCCCTAACTGCTTTGCGATTCCATCGAGGATATATCGATCAGTTGGAAAGTTTGCAGCATCGGTAATGATGGTCTTTCGTCCTGGGCGAGAGTTAATTGCCGCAAGACAGAGCTGATAGAAATTAACTGAAGTTGTATCGCAGACAAGAACTTGTCCAGGAGCTGCTCCTAGGACAGAACGGCCAAGGAGATCGCCAGCTGGCTGAGCTTCATCGACCCAGTGGCTCCATCCTGTAACCACTTCATGGCCCCACTCTTTGGTGAGGAAGTCGTTGACAGACTTAACGGTATCGAGGGGGAGGCGACCGAGAGAGTTGCCATCGAGGTAGCAGAGATCTGGGTCAGTTACCAAGAATCGCTCTTTAAAGTGAGCGAGAGGATCGTTCTTATCGAGCTCTAAAGCGTATTCGCGGTCGGTAACTTTCATGATGGAAAGGTACGCTCTCCTACCGTGGCGCGCAATATCGTAAATATAGAAGAGCTCTCTAAAGCCTTTGATATTCGCCCACTTCTCGATTCAGTCTCATTAGGAATCTCTGAGGGCGATCGGATTGGAATCGTAGGACGCAATGGTGCAGGTAAGAGCACTTTGATGCGGATTATTACCGGAGAAGAGAGCCCTGACTCTGGACGCGTCACAAAAGCAAACTTTGCTCAAGTCGGTTACCTCGCACAGATAGATAAAGCAGATCCAGATTTAACTGTAGGAGATGTTGTTTTAGGTGCCCGAGAAAAACATGAGTGGGCATCAGATCCACAAATTCGTGAAATCTTTACAGGTCTCTTTGGCGGGTTTGATGATCATCTCTTTGAGAGAAAGTTTGGCAATCTTTCTGGCGGAGAGAAACGCCGCGTAGGTCTGGCAAAACTCTTAATTGACGATATTCAACTCATCCTTCTCGATGAACCAACAAATCACCTCGATGTAGAAGGTGTCGCATGGCTCGCAGCCCATCTCAAGAAGAGAAGTGATCTAGCAGTTCTCGTTATCACTCACGATAGATGGTTTCTTGATGAAATTACCGACCGCACGTGGGAAGTTGTACAAGGAAGAGTCGAAGAGTATGACGGAGGATATTCAGCATTCGTCCTTGCAAAGGCAGAGAGATCGAGACAAGCAGCGGCAACAGAAGCCCGCAGAAACAATCTCATTCGGAAAGAGTTGGCATGGTTGCGACGTGGCGCACCGGCTCGAACATCGAAGCCGAAATTTAGAGTGGATGCAGCAAATGAATTGATCTCAGCAGAACCGGCTCCACGTGATGGCAGCGAGCTCCTTAAATTTGCACTGAATCGATTAGGTAAGACCGTTCTTGAAGCTAAGGACCTCCAGGTTAAAGCTGGAGATAAAGAGCTTCTCTCACATCTCACATGGAATATCGGGCCAGGTGATCGCATTGGAATTGTCGGTATCAATGGTGCAGGTAAGAGCACTTTGCTGAAGGTATTGGCGAGCGAGCTCGCACCTACGGGAGGCAAGCTCACCACTGGAATAACAGTGAAAATAGCCTTCCTTACGCAGCACCTCGATGAACTAGATCCCACATGGAGAGTGCTTGAGGCTGTTGAAAAGGTCGCTCAATTTGTAGAGATAGGTAAGGGAAAGACGCTCTCTGCATCCCAGCTCTGCGAAAGACTTGGATTTGATCGCGATGGACAGTGGACTCCTGTCGGAGATCTCTCAGGTGGTGAGCGTAGAAGACTTCAACTCACTCGACTTCTCATGGATTCACCGAACGTCTTAATGCTCGATGAGCCAACCAATGATTTTGATATTGAAACTCTTACCGAACTCGAAGACCTTCTCGATAGTTTTGGCGGAACGCTCATCGTTGTCTCACACGATCGATATTTCTTAGAGCGAGTCTGCGATCGTTTTGTTGGCTTACTTGGAGATCTACAGCTTCGCGATCTTCCTCGTGGAGTTGATGAATATCTCGAGCTCCGCCACCAACAAGGCATTGCACCATCGACTGAAAGTAAGAAGAAGGTCTCACAATCTTCTGATCATCGTCAGCTGAAGAAGGATCTCTCGCGAGTTGAGAAGCAGATTGAGAAAGCCAAGCTCGAACTTGCACGTTTGCAGGAAGAGCTCGAGAAGCACGCACTAAATTCCCAAAAGTTGATGGAACTCTCCAGCGAGATTGAGAAGGTCACTGCAGAATTAGCAGAGCGCGAAGAGGAGTGGCTTGGTTATTCACTCGAATTGGAGGAAGGATTGTGATGGCAAATAGAGAGCACCAACGTCTCGATATATTGGCGACCATCTCTGGAGTCATGATCGCCCTTCAAGCTCGAGCAAATGGAGAGCTTTCACATCGCCTTGGCAATGGAGTTGAAGCTGCATTGATCTCATTTGGTTCAGGTCTACTCATTATCGCCATTGTCGCCCTCTTCTCTCCTGCAATCAAAGAGGGCGGGAGAAATCTCACAGCTGCAGTGAAAGCTCGCGAGCTCCCTCGCTTTAATCTCTTTGCAGGCGCTCTCGGCGGTACCTTTGTTGCGATTCAAACCCACGTGGTGCCTGTAATAGGCGTCGCTATTTACTCTGTGGCATCGATTGCAGGTCAGACGGCAGCTTCACTCTTAGTCGATCGTTTAGGAATTACAGGTGGCGGTACAAAGCACATCACTCTCCGTCGGTTAGCTGCTGCTGTATTTACCGTTCTTGCAGTCTTTATCTCTGTCTATGATCGAATTGAGGCTGCTGACCTTCAGCTCTTTGCTGTTGTCCTTGCTGGATGTGCTGGAGCAGTCGTAGGAGTTCAGCGAGCTCTCAACGGACGAATCAATGAATTTTCTCATCAGAGCTACACCACATCATTTCTTAACTTCATCATGGGTACCTCGTTTCTTACAATCTTCCTTGGAGCCATCGCGCTATTTGGGGTCACGCCACTTTCACCACTTCCTGCAGGTCCGTGGTGGATCTATACAGGTGGAGTGATTGGAGTTATCTATATTGCTTTCACATCAAAGATCGTGCAGCACCTAGGAGTTCTTACCTTTACGCTCTTTAGTGTGGGTGGCAATCTACTGGGGTCGCTCGTGATTGATCTTCTTTCACCGACAGATGGAGTACGAGTGAGCTGGTATCTCGTCACTGGAATTGCAATGACCTACCTCGGAGTTATCGTGGGCGGCGTAAATAATTTAGAGTCGCGGAGATTATCGAAGCGATAATAAAAAATGCTGCAATTGCATACGAGGAAGTCTTTACCCATGGAAGAGATGCAGCATAGAAACCGGCAAGGGTAATTCCTCCACCCCATAAGATCGCACCCAATAAATTAGCCGATAGGAATCGGTAGTAATTCATCTTTGATGCGCCCGCAATTGGTGGGACAAAGGTGCGGATCCAAGGGAAGAATCGTGCAGCTACGACTGCCCACCACCCGGTGTGCTCGTAGAACTTTTCGGCATTCACAATCATCGCTTGGATGCGAGGAGACTTTCTCTTATCTAAATACGGTCTTCCGATCACTCGTCCGAAGACAAAACCAATCTGATCTCCAAAGAATGCCGCAACAATGATCAGCGCTACAAGCAGGGCGATATTGATATTTCCGTGGGAAGCAGCAACTAATCCTGCGCTAAAAAGTATTGAATCTCCAGGTAGAAAGAAGCCAAAGAGGAGCCCCGTCTCAATAAAGACGATGCCCGCTACGACGAGATAGAGAATGAAAGGCGCAAGCGTTGAGAATTGACCATCAAAGGATGCAGCAAAGGCGCTCATTTAATTCTTGCTTGAGACTTTCTTTACAGCTGCAGCAACCTTCGTCACAACCTGAGGGTCGAAGACGCTTGGAACGATAAATGAGGCGTTGAGTTGAGACTCTGAGACGCAATCTGCAATTGCCTCAGCTGCAGCAACCAACAAGCCATCTGAAATCTTTCGTGCACCCGCATCGAGCAAACCTCGGAAGATTCCTGGGAATGCAAGGACGTTATTGATCTGATTTGGCTGATCACTGCGACCAGTAGCGACTACGGCAGCATATTTACGGGCAATAGCAGGATCAATCTCTGGATTTGGGTTGGCAAGTGCGAAGACAATCGAGCTCTTCGCCATTGCAGCAACATCTGCTTCAGTGAGGACGTTTGGCGCACTTACGCCAATAAACACATCCGCACCAATAATTGCTTGATGGATATCTCCTTGGAAGTTGTCATGGTTTGAATTCTCGATAAACCAACGACGCATATCGTCATCGCCCTCAGAGTTCTTTGAGATAACTCCTTCCTTATCAAAACCGATGATGTGCTTTGCTCCGCTTAAGACCAAGAGGCGAGCAATCGCGGTACCAGCAGCGCCAGCGCCACTCATCACAATCTTTACATCGCCAATCTTCTTTCCAACAAGCTTCAATGAGTTGTGAAGTGCAGCGAGAACTACGATTGCAGTTCCATGTTGATCATCATGGAAGACAGGGATATCGAGTAGTTCGCGAAGACGAGCTTCGACTTCAAAGCAACGAGGTGCTGAGATATCTTCGAGATTAATACCGCCGTAGACAGGTGCAATGAGCTGAACTGTTCGGACAATTTCATCTACATCTTGCGTATCCAGACACACAGGCCATGCATCGATATCAGCAAAGCGCTTAAAGAGGACCGCCTTACCCTCCATTACAGGAAGAGCTGCAGCAGGGCCAATATTGCCAAGTCCCAATACTGCAGAGCCATCTGTTACGACAGCGACGGTATTGCGCTTCATTGTGAGGCGACGGACATCTGATGGATCTTCAGCGATCGCTTCACAGATACGAGCAACACCAGGGGTGTAAGCGCGCGAGAGATCATCACGAGTCTTTAATGGGACTTTAGATGCAATCTCAATCTTTCCACCGAGGTGGAGAAGGAATGTGCGATCACTGACCTTGCGAACTGTGAGTCCAGTGTGTGCTGCAAGTGCGGTGTTGATCTCCTGAGCGTGGCCCTGATCAACGGTATCGCAGGTAATGTCGACGACAACTCTCTCGAGATTTGATTCGACAACGTCGAGCGCTGTGATGGAGGCGCCTGCTGATGTGACAGTGGCGGTAACAAGTGCTACTGGTTGAAGTTCTGGTGAGCCTTCAACACGGATAGTGATTCCGTATCCTGGAGATGTAGATGCCATTTACTTACACAACTCCATAGAGGCGATCGCCTGCATCACCGAGGCCAGGAACAATGTAACCGTGTTCGTTGAGCTTCTCATCGAGTGAACCAGTCACGAGAGTGATGGGGACTCCTGAATCTTTAAATGCATCTTCAACAATCTTGATGCCTTCAGGTGCAGCGAGAAGGCAGATTGCAGTGATCTCTGTTGCGCCACGCTCGATGAGGTAGTTGAAAGCAGCAACGAGAGTTCCACCGGTTGCAAGCATTGGATCAAGTACAAAACACTGGCGACCTGAAAGATCTTCTGGAAGACGATTTGCATATGTGCTCGCCTGAAGAGTCTTTTCGTCACGAACCATTCCGAGGAATCCAACCTGTGCAGTTGGAAGAAGCTTTGTCATTCCTTCAAGCATTCCGAGGCCCGCGCGCAAGATTGGAACTACTACTGGACGAGGCTCTGCCATCTTGAGACCAGTTGTCTCAGTAACTGGGGTCTTGATCTTGACCGATGTTGTCTTTACGTCACGAGTTGCCTCGTAGGCAAGGAGAGTTACGAGCTCTTCAACCAGACGACGAAATGTTGGTGAGTCTGTCTTCTCATCACGCAAAACAGTTAATTTATGTGAGATGAGTGGGTGATTGGCTACATGTACTTTCATGCCTCCAACCTTACCTATAAAGTCGGGCTATGCAGAATAACGAAGAGCTGATGCGCCAAGCCATTGATGTGGCTCACACCGCTACGCACACAGGAGATATCCCTGTCGGAGCCTTCGTTATTAATAGCGATGGAGTTGTACTTGGCAGAGGCTTCAATGAAAGAGAAGCAAATAACGACCCGACTGCCCATGCTGAAGTTGTCGCAATTCGACGAGCAGCAGAACGTTTGCAGAAGTCTCGCCTTGATGGATGTACTTTGATTGTCACTCTCGAACCATGTGCAATGTGCGCAGGTGCAATTGCACAATCTCGAATTAGCAAAGTGATCTTCGGTGCATGGGATGCAAAAGCAGGAGCGGTGGGTTCAGTCTGGGATGTATTACGTGACCCTCGATCGATCTTTAAAGTAGAAGTGGTTGCAGGAGTCTTGGAAGATGAATGTGCAGCTCTTCTAACAGATTTCTTTAAAGATAAACCTTAAATAACCAATTCGTATGATGGATTGAGGATGACGAGAGTGCCATCTTCTTCTCCGACCATACCTTCAGCGCGAATCTCCACACCCACTTCAAGTCCAGCGATTTCGCGTCGACCGAGGAAGTTGAGTGTGACCCCACCTGTCTCATCCCATACTTCGACTTGAAGGGTCGGTGCGCTTCCACGAGGTGCTGTGGAAACCGATGTCACTCGACCCTGAACATGTGCACGCTTGCGCCACTCAATCTTTCCGATTGGAGTGATGTGCTCGGCGTAGTGACTTACCGGAGTGAAATCCATCTGTGGTGCAGTTGGAGCTGCAGGCGTAACAGGCTCGCTCTTTGGTGCATCTACATGCTCTTCATGAATCACTACAGACTTTCCTGAGGTGATGTTATTTACATCGAAAGGAATAATCGTTGCAACTACTCGCTTGAGCTGTGAGATAGGTGCTGCAATCTCTTCAGCAGTCTGATCATGAAGCAAACGTCCCAAGAAGCGTGAATAAGAACGACGTGGAAGTAGGAGCGTGAGTTCAACATCTGGCTTCTCTGTCTTGCGAATTGCATAATCAACGGCAGAGTTGGCGATGCGACGATCTGGGCAATCGATGAGCTCGAGTTGGATATCTTCAAGAGCTTCAGATTCTGCCCACGCTTGCTGGATATCTTCAGCGTGGCGATCATCGATAACAAAGTGAACAGCCTTGATCTTATGTGGCTTGAGGCTACGTGCATAACGAACAGCGCCAACAGTCGCCAGGTCGACGTTATCAACCAGGATTGTCACATCGTGACGACCTATTGAGGTTGCGCGCTCGTGCTCATCCTTCACCTTAAGAGCTGCTTGCTCGCGAACATACTGCTTACGGAAACGTAAGAATGTAATTACAAGGATTGGCGCTGCAACGAGAACCATCCAAGCACCTTCGCTGAACTTAACGATAGAGAAGATGATGACGACTAAAAAAGAGACAGCAGCTGAGGTTGAGTTAATAGCAACTTTCCAACGCCAATGCTCAGGCTTATTGCGCAGTGCATGCTTAGTCATTCCCGCACCGGCGAGTGTGAAGCCGGTAAATACGCCGAGTGCGTAGAAGGCAACGAGATGCTCAACAGATCCTGCTGTAAAGGTGACGAGGAAGATTCCGCCTGCGGAGAGAAGGAGAATTCCATTTGAGAATGCGAGGCGGTGGCCACGTTTTGTGAGCTGGCGAGGGAGGTAACCATCGCTTGCCACAAAGTTACAGAGAAGCGGGAAAGCGCTATATGTGGTGTTTGCACCTGCAAAGAGGATAAGCATCGTTGCGGCCTGAACCAGGATAAACATCACGGTTCCGAATGAGCCTGAACCAAGCGCAGCCTTAGCGATCTGTGAGATCACGGTTGGAGATTCATCTTCGTAAGGAACTGCGTGGATGTGGCTTGCAAACCATGAGACACCCAGAACTAAAGTTCCGAGAAGTGAAGACATAATCACCATCGTGCGCTTTGCATTGGTGTGCTCTGGAGCTTTAAAAAGTGCAACACCGTCGGAGATCGCTTCGAGTCCAGTAAGTGATGAACCACCATTTGCAAACGCACGGAGCAAGATAAAGATTGCAGCAGCTGTCATAAGACCTTGCTGCTGACCAATATGTACTGCACCTTCTGCATATGGATCGAGAGTTGGGAGAGTTCCATTAGCTAATCTCCAGAGACCCATTCCGAAGACAATCGCCATACATCCGACGAAGAAATATGTAGGAGCAGCAAATGCCTTACCGGCTTCCTTCACTCCTCGGAGATTTCCAAAGGTGAGGAATGCAATAACGGCGAAGATCATCTCCAACTTGAGATGTCCGAGAGATGGGAAGGTAGAGATAATCGCCGCAACACCGGCTGCTGATTGAACTGCAACCGTCACGATGTAATCGAGCATCAGCGCGACTGCTGCAATCTGTGCAACTACTGGGCCGAAATTATCGCGAGCAACAATGTATGCGCCACCTGTCTTTGTATAGACATCGATCACGTTGCGATAGGAGAGTGTGAGCAAAGTAAGGATGATGAGGACAACTGCTGTCATCGGCATCAAGATTGAAAATGCTGCAAGACCAAATGCCGGCAAGAGTGCAATCAGAATCTGTTCAGAGCCGTATGCAGAGGATGAGATGCAATCAGAAGAGAGAATTCCGAGCGCGTATTTTTTATCGAGGCGCTGATGCCCTAATGAGTGGCGGTTGTGAGGCGCACCAAGAAATGCTCGCTTAATCTTGTAGCGAAGGGGATCTTTCAAATGTGCATGTTCTTGGAGAGCCACAGGAGTTGGTGCGCCATCTGTCCACGACTTTGCCACTTGATAACTCCCTTAAATTTCGCCTTCAGTCAGTGGTCTTACCAATTCTGACCGCTTTTGATAAGGTCATCTTATGCGCACTCAGTTATATATCGATGGTCAATGGGTAGATGGAAGCGGAACTCTTGAGGTTATTGACCCGAGCGATGGCTCAGTGATCGCAAAGGTCGCAACCTCCAGCGATGAGCAGAACCTCGCTGCAGTTGAGGCGGCAGACCGCGTAGCCGCCGACTGGGCGAAGACCGCTCCACGTGTGCGCGCAGAGATTTTGCGTAAAGCATTTGAAATTATGACTGCCGAGGCAGATCAGATTGCTGAACTAATTTCACGTGAAAACGGCAAGGCGCTCCCCGATGCTAAGGGTGAGGTCGGTTATGCAGCTGAGTTCTTCCGTTGGTTCTCTGAAGAGGCTGTCCGCACACCAGGAGACTTCCGCCTCTCACCTTCAGGAGATAAGCGCATCCTCGTGACACACCAGCCAATCGGCGTCTCACTTCTTATTACACCCTGGAACTTCCCTGCGGGTATGGCTACGCGCAAGATCGGTCCAGCAGTTGCAGCCGGTTGCACAATGATTCTTAAGCCAGCAGGTGAGACTCCACTTACTGCTCTCTACATCGTCGACATCATGGAGCGCGCAGGACTTCCTAAGGGCGTTCTCAACGTCATCTTGCCTGCACAGACAGGCCCAGCAATTTCAAAGTTGATGCACGATCCTCGAGTAAAGAATCTTTCATTCACTGGTTCTACTCAAGTGGGAAAGATTCTTCTTCGCGAAGCTGCAGATCAGGTTATCCGTTGCTCTATGGAGCTCGGTGGCAATGCACCGTTCGTTGTACTCGATGATGCAAATATCGAAGAAGCAGTTAAGGGATTGATGCTTGCAAAGATGCGTAACGGCGGAGCTGCATGTACAGCCGCAAATCGCATCTACGTTGCGCGTTCTATCGGAGATAAGTTCATAGCAGAGTTTGCAAAGGCGATGGCAGCAATGAAGATGGGCGTTGGTCGCGAGAGCGGAACAACACTTGGTGCATCTGTCTCTCTTAAAGAGCGCAATAAGATTGCAGAGCTTGTTGAAGGTGCAACATCACGTGGAGGAAAGGTTCACCTCGGTGGATCAACTCCAGATGGCCCAGGAGCTTTCTATCCGCCAACAATTGTTGAAGTTGCTAAGGATGATGAGATTCTCGTCAACGAAGTTTTCGGCCCAGTTGCACCAGTAGTTCTCTTCGATACAGATGAAGAGGCTCTTGCGCTCGCCAACGACACTGATTATGGCTTGATTAGCTACGTTTACTCAGAAGATCTCAAGCGTGCAATCCGCTTTGCTGAGGCTTTGGAGTCCGGCATGGTCGCCATCAACCGTGGCATGGTCTCTGACCCTGCAGCTCCATTCGGTGGCGTGAAGCAATCAGGACTTGGTCGCGAGGGCGGATTTGATGGAATTCATGAGTTCTTGCAGACCAAGTACATCGGTGTGGAGATTTAATTCTTCTTAACTAATTTAAGTAAGAAGTGCACTGCGATTCCTACAAAGATCGCCCAAATTAAGTCCACCGTAATTGTGACGAGCGCTGTTACTGCATAGGTTGTGATCTCTTGCCACGTTGACCTCAGTTGCTCACGAATATTGTGAGGGTTGAGAATACGTACCGATGTTCCGATTAATACTCCTGCTATTGCAGGAAGTGGGATCAGTGCAAATACTGGTGAGAGCACAAGAACAACGAGCAGTAAGAAGAGTGCGTGAACTAGCGCAGCCATCTTTGTCTTGCCGCCGGATCGAATGTTGACGCTAGTACGAGCAATAGCTCCCGTCGCTGGCTGGCCACCGAATATTGATGCAGCAAGAGTTGCAAGACCTTGACCAAAGAGCTCCTTATTGGGGTGGAACTTCTCTTTGCTATGTGACATTCCATCGGCAACTCGTGCAGCAAGGAGAGATTCAATTGCGGCAAGGAGTGCAATCAAGATAGCTGGAGTAATCAATGATGAGGAGAAGTGAAGGGCAGAACCTTTCCAGATAAAGACATTACGGGGGATATCGCCGATCTTTGCCACATCTAACTTAAAGAGTGCAACAAGAAGAGTTGTGATTGCAAGTGCTGAGAAGCTGGCTGGCACATATGGCTTAAGTTTGAGTCGCTCGACAACTTTGACGATATTGAATTTGATAAGCAGAGTGAGCGCCAAGATAAAGATAGTTGATCCCTTAAAACCATTATCGATAGCACCTTTAACTGTATTGATTGCTACTTGAAGTGTGCGATCACCTTCGCCCTTAACTACACCGAGCGCCATTGGCAGCTGTTGCAGTGCGATGACGACGGCAATTCCGAGAGTAAATCCTTCAACAACTGACCAAGGAATTCGATTGATAATTCCACCCAGTCGCACGACCGACATCGCAATAACAATGAGACCAGCCATCAATCCAAGGACTGGAATTGCCTCAATACCATTCTTAGTAATAACAGGAATCAGGACTACTGTCATTGCACCGGTAGGTCCACTTACCTGAAAACGTGAACCTCCAAAGAGCGCTGCGATAAACCCAGCGAGAATTGCAGTCGCGATTCCAGCTTGTGCCGACATTCCCGATGTAATACCGAATCCGATAGCAAGTGGGAGGGCAACGATTCCAACTGTGACACCCGCGATGAGATCTCGACCAAATTGTTCACGGCCTACCCAGAACTCTTCGCGGCGAAAAATCATGAGGCTATTTAAGACTTCTTACGAACTTTATTCACTAGTTTGGTTGC
>JBFYJI010000008.1:0-34786 GCA_041311505.1 Candidatus Nanopelagicales bacterium
GTTGCATCAACGGCATGGAGAGCTGCCTCTGTATTGGTTCCAGATGAGGAAAAAGCAGAGCTCGTAAAGATTCTTGTAACTCAATTAGGTCGCGGAGATGGTGATACTCAATTCGGGCTGACCAGATTCCTCTGCGCAATCGGCGAAGAGATTGTCGAACCGCTTACTGAGGCGGCAAAGTCAGATAAAGATGAGATTAGAGTTCACGCTGAGATCACTTTGATGAGATATCAAGAGATGAAACTAGAGTTTAAGAAGCCTTCTCGCTAGTCTTCAACCATGATCAGAGAGATTAATGCAGGAAGAATCGTAGGTATTGAGACTTCATTCTTCACGATCATGAATCCCGAAAAATATGACCCAAAGGCAATTCCTGCTGCCTGGCAAGAATTCTTTTCAATCTACCGAAATTCTGATCTCCCTAAGACCAACACCTTCTACGGTGCTGCCGTTCCTAATAACTCGATGGATACTCCCATGCAGTACTTCGCAGGAGTTCTCGTTGATGGCTCGACTCCTACGCCTGAAGGATTTGCAGAACTCACAATGCCGGCGGGCAATTACTTCTGCTCAACTCACACAGGACCTATAACAGACCTCGCCGCCAGCTATGGCCGTGCATATGGAGTTGAACTACCCGCATCTGGCATGGCGATGCGAGGAGCTCCTCATCTAGAGATTTATGAGTCTGATAAGGATCCGATGGCTGCTGACTACAAGATGGTCATCGCAATTCCTGTCGAATAGTTAATTACTTTATGAGCAGAATATTTGAGATGCCGGTTGCCTCTGTCTATCCGGCATATATCAACAAATTGGAGCGTAAGGGTCGCACTGAGGTTGAGCTAGTAGAAGTTATCTGCTGGCTCACAGGCTTTACGAAGACTGAGTTGAAGAAGAAACTCAAGGACGAAGTTACATTCCGAGAATTCTTTAAATCCGCAAGGATCAATCCGCTGGCAAAGCAGATTACTGGTTCTATCTGTGGCGTGAAGATCGCCGAGATCGAAGATCCCCTCATGAAGAAGATTCGCTACTTAGATAAGTTGGTCGATGAGCTTGCCAAGGGGAAGAGTGTGGAGAAGGTTCTCTTTAAAGAGTAAACGTGGGCGGTGAGGGTTTCGAACCCCCGACATTCTCGGTGTAAACGAGACGCTCTACCACTGAGCTAACCACCCGGCTTGAACTGCTCGCGAATACTACACTGAAACCATGGCACTCTTCCAAATGCAGATCTCACTCCCAGACCGCCCAGGCTCTCTAGGCGCAATTGCATCGGCAATTGGCGCTGCAGGATGCGATATTCGCGAGCTCGTTGTGATTAAGGCTGAAGATGGCAAGGGTTATGACGACATCACAGTTGCCGTTCCAGGCACCGATCCATCTGATCTCGTGAGCGTTCTCAACTCCATTGGTGGAGTTGAGGTCATCTCAATTAAGCCGCTGTAATTACTTGATTAAGCGAGCGCAGCGATTGCAGCCTTGTAATCATCGTTGCTGCGAGCATCGCCAAGACCGTTCACTACCTGCCAGCGAACTACACCCTCTTTATCAATAATAAATGTGCCGCGGAGTGCACATCCACGTGCTTCATCAAAGATTCCGTAAGCCTTCGCTACTTCACCATGAGGCCAGAAATCTGCAAGAACCGGGAAGTGATACCCCTCCTTCTCCGCCCATACTCGCTGTGTAAACATGGAATCACATGAGATGGCAAGCAGCTCAACGTTCTCATTCTGAAATGAAGAGAGGTCATCGCGCATTGCGCAGAGTTCGCCAGTGCATGTTCCTGTAAATGCAAAAGGAATAAAGAGCACTACAACATTTTTCTTTCCTTTAAATGAGGAGAGAGTTGCTTTGTTGCCATACTGATCATTGAGTTCGAAATCTGGAGCTACTGAGCCGATAAGTGATGTCATATGCGCAGACTATCTCAGAGAAATTCTGCTGTCGCATTAGAGTTATCTCTTCGCCGTCTTTCGAGCAACAAGACGTGTGGCGCTCCAATCGGAGGCAACTGCAAATGTAGAAGTTTGTGAAAGTCCTACATTCGGTGCTGCATCTTGAATATCACTCGGCTCAACATGTCCATCGCGACCTGCTTTAGGGGTGAGCACCCAAACCGGTCCGCTCTCTGAGAGATATGTCAGTGCATCGACTAACTCATCTTCAAGATCGCCATCGCCATCGCGCCACCAGAGAATGACGGCATCGACTACTTCATTGGTCTCATCTTCAATGAGTGAAGTGCCGGTGATAGTTGAGATTGCAGAGCGAAGCGAAACATCGCTGTCGGATCCTCGTCCGATTTCGAGTACTAGCTGACCTGGTTCAAAGCCCATTCGCTGCGCCACGGGCTAAGTCCAATAGATACCGGCCAGTTTCGCAAGAGGTTTCTGGTCAGGTAATGGGACTCACGCCATCTTATTTTGCCTCGAGCCCGCTTAGGCGCGAGAATATGCCCCATGAGCGAATTTCAGGGCCAGGCGGATTACCTACTCAATCAGTTGGTGGATACAGATCCATCCGAGACTCTCGAATGGCAACAATCACTCGATGCAGCTCTGGCAGCAGCTGGCCCAGTACGTGCACGATTCTTGATGCTCGCTCTTCTCAAGCGCGCCCACGAGCGTAACGTTCCAATCTCAAATCTTCGTACTACCGATTACATCAATACCATCACACCTCAGGCAGAGCCTCAGTTCCCTGGCGATGAAGATATCGAACGTCGTATCCGCTCATATGTTCGCTGGAATGCAGCGATGTTGGTGCACCGTGCGCAGCGTCCTGGTATTGGAGTTGGTGGACATATCTCTACCTATGCATCTTCTGCTGCGCTCTATGAAGTTGGCTTCAACCACTTCTTCCGCGGACAAGATCATCCAGGTGGAGGAGATCAAGTCTTCTTCCAGGGACATGCGAGCCCAGGTATGTATTCACGTGCATTCCTTGAAGGTCGATTCACCGAGAACCAGCTCGATGGTTTCCGTCAAGAACTTTCACATCAAGGTGGCGGACTCTCTTCATATCCTCACCCACGTTTGATGCCGGAGTTCTGGCAGTTCCCTACTGTCTCCATGGGTATCGGACCTCTCAATGCAATTTATCAGGCACGCTTTAATCGCTACATCCACAATCGCGGAATCAAAGACACTTCAGATCAGCGCGTCTGGGCATTCCTTGGTGATGGCGAGATGGATGAGGTCGACACACTCGGTCAGATCGGTCTTGCTGCGCGCGAGAAGTTAGATAACCTCACTTTCGTTGTTAACTGTAATTTGCAGCGCCTCGATGGCCCTGTCCGCGGTAACGGCAAGATCATTCAAGAGCTTGAGTCAGTCTTCGGTGGCGCAGGTTGGAATGTCATCAAGGTTATTTGGGGTCGCGGTTGGGATCCACTTCTTGCGCAAGATAAGGAAGGCGCACTCGTCAACATCATGAATACAACTCTTGATGGTGACTATCAGACATTTAAGGGTGAGTCCGGCGGATATGTCCGCGAACACTTCTTTGGAAAAGATCCACGCACTGCAGCGATGGTTGCAAATTGGTCAGATGATGACATCTGGAACCTTAAGCGCGGTGGCCATGATTACCGCAAGCTCTATGCTGCTTATCTTGCAGCTACTGCTAATAACGGAAAGCCAACCGTCATCCTTGCAAAGACTGTTAAGGGCTGGACGCTTGGCTCGCACTTCGAAGCGCGTAACTCAACTCACCAGATGAAGAAGATGACCCTTGAAGACATCATCGAATTCCGTGATCGCCTTGAGATTCCACTTCCAGATAGCGCCCTCGATAAGTACACACCTTCATACTTCAAGCCAGCCGCTGATTCTGTCGAAGCTAAATACCTTGCAGATCGTCGCACAGAGCTCGGTGGTTCAGTTCCTCGCCGTCGCACAGTCTCAAAGCCATTGGCTGCTCCTGCAGATTCTGTCTATGACTCAGTGCGTCGCGGTTCAGGCCAGCAAGAAGTTGCAACAACGATGGCATTTGTCCGCATGCTCAAAGATCTCGTTAAGGATGAGAGCATCGGAAAGCGCCTTGTTCCAATCATCCCTGATGAGGCTCGCACCTTTGGACTCGATTCACTATTCCCATCACTGAAGATCTACTCACCACATGGCCAGCAGTACACATCTGTCGACCGTGAATTGATTCTCTCTTATAAGGAATCAACTATGGGTCAGATTCTTCACGAAGGTATCAACGAAGCTGGTTCTGTCGCATCATTTACCGCTGTAGGTTCTTCATACTCCACACATGATGAGCCGATGATTCCTATCTATATCTTCTACTCAATGTTTGGCTTCCAGCGCACAGGCGATGCATTCTGGGCAGCATCTGATCAGATGGTTCGAGGATTTGTTCTCGGTGCAACAGCAGGACGCACAACTCTTAACGGTGAAGGTCTCCAGCACGAAGATGGACACTCACATCTTCTCGCAGCCACAAACCCTGCCGTTGTGACATATGACCCTGCATATGCATACGAGATTGGACACATCTTTAAGGATGGCCTCCGTCGTATGTATGGCGAGAATAGCGAGAATATCTACTACTACCTCACTGTCTATAACGAGCCATATGCACAGCCAGCAGAGCCAGAGAATCTCGATGTTGACGGCGTTCTTCGCGGTATCTATCTCCTCAAGTCTGGTGAGAAGCAGCGTAAGAAGAATGCACAGATACTTGCATCAGGCGTCGGCGTTAATTGGGCACTGAAGGCGCAAGAGTTACTACAGAAGGATTGGGGCGTTTCAGCATCAGTCTGGTCTGTTACCTCATGGAATGAGCTCCGTCGTGATGGTCTGGCAGTAGATCGCCACAACTTGCTCAACCCAGGTGCAAAGCAGAGCGCATACATCACATCAAAGCTCAAGGGCACAGAAGGACCTGTCGTTGCAGTCTCAGACTTTATGCGCGCAGTGCAAGAGCAGATTGCTCCATGGGTACCAAATGACTTCTACGCGCTGGGTACTGATGGTTTTGGTCTCTCTGATACACGCGGTGCGCTACGACGCCACTTCAAGGTTGATGCAGAGTCAATCGTTGTAGCAACTCTCGCACAGCTTGCTAAGAACGGTGAGATCAAAGAATCTATTGTCACTGAAGCGATTAATAAGTATCGTATCGACGATGTCACCGCGGCAGATGCAGGCAATACAGAAGGATCCGGCTGATTAATCGAATTCCAGTAACAGATATCTCCCCCGCAACCTGGTTCGGGGGAGAATTTGTACCGGTTAAAGCCATTCCTGGTGAATCTTTCCCAGTTACCGCCACGATCTTTCGCGAAGGCCATGATGCACTTGGTGCAGATGTAGTTCTCTTTAACTCTCAAGGTCGCGAAATCTCTCGCACCGTCATGAAGGAAATATGGGAGGGCGGGTATCGCTTCACCGCAGATATCACCATCCCTGATCGTGGTGACTTTACCTATGCAATCGAAAGCTACGACCATCCCCTGGCAACATGGCTTCATGATGCAGAGATTAAGATCGGCGCAGATATCGATAGCGAGCTGATGTGCACCATCGGAGCAAATCTCTTTGAAGAGGTAATCGCTCATGACTCTTCAGCAAAGAACTTACTCAAGCCAGCTATAGCAGCGCTTAAAGATCAATCACTTCCTGCAACCAAGCGATTTGAGGCGGCTTCAATCGCTGAGATTCGACATTTTGCCCATCACAGACCGCTACGACGCCTGGCATCACTTACTGAAAAGTTTCCGGTGCGCGCAGATCACCCTCGTTCACTTGTGGGTGCGTGGTACGAGTTCTTTCCTCGCAGCGAAGGTGCAAAGCTCAATCCAGATGGTTCGATAACGAGCGGAACATTTAAGAGTGCATCTCTTCGCATTCCAGCAGTAGCTGCGATGGGCTTTGACATCCTTTATATCCCGCCAATCCACCCAATTGGTATCTCCCATCGCAAGGGGCGCAATAACACCCTTACCCCAACTGATACAGATCCTGGTGTTCCTTGGGCTATCGGCGGTGCTGAGGGTGGCCATATGGCTATCAACCCAGCCCTTGGCACGATGAAGGATTTTGAAGATTTTGTCGCAGTGGCAAAGAAGAACAAGATTGAGATTGCTCTCGACTTTGCTCTGCAGGCATCACCCGATCATCCTTGGGTGAGAGAACATCCTGAATTCTTTAGCCATCGCGCAGATGGAACGATTGCCTATGCAGAGAATCCACCAAAGAAATATCAAGATATCTATCCGATCAACTTCGATAATGATTATCAAGGCATTCTCAATGAATCTCTCAAGACTCTCCGATTCTGGATCTCTAAAGGGATCAATATCTTCCGTGTTGATAACCCTCACACAAAGCCAGTCCACTTCTGGGCAGATGTCATGCGAATCATCAATCAAGAATCCCCTGATGTCATCTTCTTGGCTGAGGCATTTACCAAGCCTCCGATGATGCATGCCCTCGGTAAGGTGGGCTTCCATCAGTCATATACATACTTCACCTGGCGCACATCAAAGCAAGAGCTCACTGAATATGCCGAAGAAGTTGCACACCAAACCTCTGCATTCTTCAGGCCTAACTTCTGGGTCAATACTCCAGATATCAACCCATTCCACCTCCAGAGTGGTAACCCTGCAATCTTTGCAATCCGCGCAGCCCTTGCCTCTACCTTGACTCCTTCATGGGGAATGTATGCGGGGTATGAGCTCTATGAGCATCGCCGTTTTAAAGAAGGTGGCGAGGAGTATCTCGATTCAGAGAAGTATGAAATCAAGATCCGCGATTGGGATGCTGCTGAAAAGAAGCAGGTGACGCTTGCTCCATTTATTACTCTGCTTAACAAGATTCGACGAGAAAATACCGCACTTCAGAGATTGCGCAATCTTCGCTTCCACCATAGCGATAATGATCAAGTCATCGCTTACTCAAAGCGAGAGGGCGATAACCTCATCTTGGTCGTCGTAAACCTCGATCCTAACTTTGCACAAGAAACCACTGTGCATTGGGATCTTCACCAACTTGGATTATCGGTAGATAACTTTGAGGTAACGGATTTGATTGATTCTGCAACATATCAATGGTCTGCCCATACTTATATTCGCCTCGATCCAACAAGGTTGTCCGGCAAAGTCGTTCACATTGCAAAGGTTAAGCTTTAGAATTGCTTCATGAGTTTTCTTTCAAAGTTCTTTAAAGGCAAAGACCAACAGGAAGAGAACCAGCAGCTAGTGAGCTATCTCAATCCATACTCAACCCTTGGTGAGCTCGACTTCCATCTCATCAATGAAGGGCGCCACGAAAAACTCTGGAGCGCACTTGGCGCCCATGTCTTGCGCGATAAAGAAGGTAATCTGGAAGGCACCGCTTTCTCTGTGTGGGCGCCTAATGCTCAATCAGTAAGTCTGATCGGTGACCATAACTACTGGGATAAATCGGCCCACCCGATGATTCGCCAAGGATCCACCGGAATCTGGGAGATCTTTATTGCAGGAATCGGCGAAGGAACAAAATATAAGTTTGCAATCTGCGGCGCCTCTGGCAATTGGGTAGATCATGCTGACCCACTTGCACGTCAGACAGAGTGTCCACCCCTCACCGCCTCAATCGTGAATGAGAGCAATTACACCTGGAGCGACCATGACTGGATGCGCGATCGCTCCAACTTTCAACCATGGCGCTCTCCAGTATCTGTCTATGAAGTTCACCTTGGTTCATGGCGCTTAGGTCTTACCTATCGCCAAATGGCAGAAGAGCTCGTCTCTTACGTTCTCGAGCAAGGTTTCACTCACGTTGAGTTTCTTCCAGTTACTGAACATCCTTACGGTCCATCATGGGGTTATCAAGTAACGTCATTCTTTGCACCGACGGCACGATTTGGCTCTCCAGATGATTTCCGTTTCCTCGTCGATTCGCTCCACCAAGCAGGAATCGGTGTCATCATGGATTGGGTTCCTGCACACTTTCCGAAAGATGAATGGGCGCTTGCACAGTTTGATGGGACAGCGCTCTACGAGCATGCAGATCCACGACTAGGTGAGCACCCTGATTGGGGCACACTAATCTTTAACTTTGGTCGCAATGAAGTTCGCAATTTCCTGGTGGCAAGCGCTCTTTACTGGCTTGAAGAGTTCCATATCGATGGGCTTCGCGTCGATGCTGTCGCCTCGATGCTCTACCTCGATTACTCTCGTAAGGAGGGCGAATGGCTCCCTAATCGCTTCGGCGGTCGCGAGAATCTCGAAGCGGTGCAACTCCTACAAGAAGCGACATCTACCGCTTATAAGAGCCATCCAGGCATCATGATGATTGCTGAAGAATCAACTGCGTGGCCGGGAGTCACTCGCGACACCTCAAGCAATGGACTTGGCTTTGGATTTAAGTGGAATATGGGCTGGATGCACGACACCCTTGAATACCTCCAACACGAGCCAGTGCATCGCATGTATCACCATAATGAAATCACATTTTCAATTCTCTATGCATGGTCTGAAAACTTTATGCTCCCCCTCTCCCATGATGAAGTAGTTCATGGAAAGGGATCACTTATCAATAAATTCCCGGGCGATCGCTGGCAGAAACTTGCAACCCTTCGCGCCCTCTACGGTTTTATGTGGGCTCACCCAGGTAAGAAACTTCTCTTTATGGGGCAAGAGTTTGCACAGAATGATGAGTGGAACCAAGAGGCAGGATTGCAGTGGTATCTCACTGAGTTTGCAGAGCACACAGGAGTCCGTGCAGCCCTCGCAGATATCAACTCCAACTACAAGCGCCATCCTGCATTGTGGGAGAAAGATGTCTCTCCTGAAGGTTTCCAATGGATTGTTGGTGATGATGGAGCAAATAACATCGTCGCATTTACACGGTGGTCTGATGCTGGCTATCCACTCGTATGTGTCACTAACTTCTCACCAGTACCTCAGGAGTTTTACTCACTTCGCATGCCGACGGCGGGAGTTTGGCGCGAAACTATCAATACAGATGATCTTAAATATGGTGGAAGCGGTGTAACGAACCACTCATTCGCAGTTGACGTAGATACCGACCTCTACACAACCCTTCGCATTCCACCACTTGCGACAATCTGGTTTGAACGCGCTTAAACCTCTTCCTTCATTACAGGTGTGAAGTAAGCTGCGAGAATCATCAGAGCTCCTGGAATCATCAGGGCTAGAGCAATTGACCCCGTTGCGCCTATAACACCTGCAACGATCCACTTGAGAGCTGTGGTGATGACGTTATTTGCCACACCTGCTTGGCCTACAGCAACCGATGCGGGGTTGGGCGAACGTCGATTGGCAGCAGCGGTGAAATTAGGGCCAAGCAGTGATGAACCGATTCCAGCGATAGCAAAACCAAGGATAAAGAGTCCATATGAGTACCAGAGGGCACTTTCTGGAAGATGAGTTGCGATGGAGATACAGATAATAAATCCAAATCCTGCAATCAAAGTTGAGACCCGTGCTAATTGATGGACGGGATATCTAGCTGTGGCACGATTGATAGAGAGTCGCCCGATAATCATAAAGATTGTAAAGACGATATAAGGCAAGGTGCTTAAGCCTGCGCTGACTTCGAGCCTCTCTTTTGTAAAGATCGTGCCCCAGTCACTGATAGCAAACTCGAGATAGACGGCAGATGCAAGACCGATACTGACTCGCCAATCGAGATGGAAAGAAGTGAAGATATCTTTGATGGAGTAATCGGTCTCAGGGTGCTCATTAGCTGGTACGAGAGCACTTCCTAACTTGAAGACAATAAAGAGCGTTATGAGCGCGGTGGATATTGCGACTGCACCAATATGATGAGCTAAACCAATATGTCCGACTAAGAATCCAGAGAGTATCGCTGTAAAGAGAGCGCCTGCGCTCCAGTAGCCAGCGCTACTTGTCACAATGTTCTTACCGGTACGCTCTTGGAGATCGAATCCTTGTGCATTGATTGAGACGTGGGTTGCTGTAATTCCGAATGCGATAGCGATATTAAGTGGAATAAAGGCTGCCGCTGAGTGCACCTGCACAATCACTGTGAGTGCGGAGTAAAGGAGTACCGTCGCTCCTATCAAGACATTACGAACACCAATCTTATGAACAATATGCCCGACTGTTAAGAGACCTGTAAATGCACCGATGGCACCGGTAGTCAGAATGGATCCAAAGGCACCGTTGCTGAGATCGAGATTGGCTTTAAGCTCTGGAAATCGTGGCACCCATGCCATGATTCCGAAGCCGAATATAAAGAAAAGGGCATGAAGTAGGTCTTTTTCGCCCTTGTGTGACGGCTCCACTGCGCTCATTTAGAAGAGCGCATTCGCAAGAGCAGCACGCGCCTTTATCACACGAGGATCTGCTGGATCTACAAGTGCAAAGAGCTCTAGCAAGCGCTCTTTCACCTTCTTCTGCTCATCACCTGAGAGAGCAGAGATAAGTGCAAGGAGGCGATTGAAACCTGGTTCGAGATACCCACCCATCACTTCAACATCAGCACAGAGCATCTGAAGATCAATATCATCAGGTGAGGCAATAGCGCGTTTCATGACATCTGCTGCATCAACGCCATCTGTGCGCATCAATAATTGCACTTGAGCTAAACCTAATTTTCCATAGGTATCGTTTGGTTTGCGAGCCAAGAGCGCTTTGTACGAAGCTTCTGCTGAGGCGTAATCACCACGGTCGAGGGCTGCAAGAGCTTCATCTTCCTCAGGCTCCGATTGTTCGACGGGAGCTTCACCGATTCCTTGCTGAGCAGCGAGTGTAAGAATCTTATTAATGACCTCTCGAAGTTGAGTTTCGCTGAGTACTTGTTCGACAAATGGAATCGGCTGCTCGCCAATAAAGACCAATCCGTATGGGATTGTGCGGGTCTGTAGCGCTTGTGCAACTTGTGGTTGCTCATCAATATTGACTCGAGCAAGTACCCATGACCCTTGATCGGCAAGTGCTAACTTTCCTAAGTCGCGAAGCATCGCAACAGACTCTGCTGATCGTGGAGACCAGCAAAGTACGACAACAGGTTTTGTCGCCGACATTGGTAAGAATTCAGTAGAGAGATTTGCGGCGGTTACCTCAAGTCCCGGCATGGGAGTTGTTGTGTCGACAGGCGGCTTACCTAAATTACTGAGATCAAATGCGCGTCCGAAATTTGGTGGAAGAGTCATGCAGTACCACCTGCAGTGACATCTACACCTGAGTCGCGACGGTAAGGCAGGATGTCGCTGACATATGACTTAGCTGCAAACTCAAGTCCGACGTCGTGGCCTGCCTTTTCGCTGAGATACCAGCGATGTTCGAGGGTCTCATGGAAGAACTGAGCGAGCTCAATTCGACCTTGTAATTCACTAGGAATGAGAGCAACGGTCGGATAGAAAACCTCTTCAAGCCATCGCTTTGCAGAATCTTGTATTGGCGGCTTCGGTGACTTCTCACGACCACGGTAGCGATCGAAGGAGGCGAGAAGTCTCTTCGCCTGAAGCTCTTCAGTGTCAAGGCCCATCAATTCGCGGAGACGGTTCTTGTGATAACCAGCAGCAACGAGCTTTGGTTGGAAGTAAAGCTTTGCTGCATTTGCATCGCCTTCCTCCAGCTGCACAGAAACTTCTTCTACTGCAAAACCGAGATCATGGAGCTGGCGCATAGCACGTTCAACTGCATGGCGATCGGTTGGGTCGAGAACTTGACGCTCTTTGATTGCCGCCCAGAGACGGTGGTAGCGCTTGATGAGAGCATTACTGGCTCGTATTGGATCCATACCTGGGTAGAGAACGCCCGAGAGCGCAAGATCTTCCAGCTCGGCAGCAACGTTGAAGTGAGCGATCTCAAGATCATGTTCGCGTTGACCATCACTAAGAGTCTTTTGGAACTCTCCTGTTTCGGCATCTACGAGATATGCAGCAAATCCTTCAGCATCGCGTCGGAAGAGAGTATTAGAGAGTGAGCAGTCACCCCACCAGAATCCAAGGAGATGAAGTCGCACAAGAAGAAGTGCAAGGGCATTTGCCATCAAAGTGACATCTTCGGCGGTGACATCTTTTCCAGAGAGAAGTACACGATAAGGAAGTGAGTAAGGAAGAAAGCGAGTAACAAGAGCACATGGAAGTTCTTCGCCTTCGTTATCTGTGCGGCCCTCGATTACTGCAATTGATTGAACGCTAGGGGCATCGAGCTGCTTGAGTTCGCGCAAGATTTTATATTCGCGATTTGCGAACTCAGAGACTGTCTCTTTCACTGCATAGACTTCTGAATCAGGATCGTTAGTGGCACGCACCAAACGGACAATATGTCGCGAGATACCGCGCTTCTCGGCTAGGAGTGGATCTTCAGGCCATAGCTCAAGGCTCTGGTTCCAAGGCAGGCCAGCAACGGCGGCGATCTCTTCGCCAACGCCGGTCAGTCTCAAAGCCATAGGGGTTATTCTCTCACCTAACGTTTAACTTATATTTCTCAACTTATACTCAGCTCTATGAGTATCTCAGAGCGTATCGGTGGTCGAATCGGCAAGAAGGCAGCTCCTCAAGAGGCGCCTGTCACACCTGATTATGGAAGAGCAGGTGCTCCAATCGATCGAGGTCACCCCTTCTACTTCGGATTCGTTGCAACGATGGGTGCTCTCTCGGCCTTTGTATTACTTCGGGCTCTTGCAAGTGCGAGCCAAGTCTTTGTCATTATTTTGGTCGCCCTCTTTCTCGCAACCGGTCTCAACCCTGCAGTGGAAGCAATTCGTCGAAGAGGAACTTCACGAGGAACTGCGGTCGCAATTATCTTTGCAGGTGTTCTTGGATTTGTCGTTCTCTTCTTCGCTTTGATTGTGCCTCCACTTGTGAATCAGAGCGCACATCTCATCGACATTGCACCTTCATTGCTCCAAGATCTCAAGGCCAATCCAAAGATTGCTGCATTTAACGAGCACTATGCGGTCATCGATGCAATTCAGAAGAAGCTCACAAGCGTGACATCAGATGGAACTCTTCTCATCTCTGCATTTGGTGGAGTCATCGGAGTCGGAAAGACGGTGCTCTCTGGAACCTTTACAGGACTCACTATTCTCGTCTTGACTCTCTACTTCATTGTCTCTCTTCCTGAGGCGACAACAATCGCTCTGAAGATGGTCCCTGCAAGTCGCCGTCCACGTATTGCACTCTTAACCGAGGCGATTATTGCTCGAGTCGGAGCATTTGTTGGTAGTCAGATAATCGTCTCTGCAATGGCTTCAATTTTTGTCACGATCCTTGCTCTCGCTCTCGGCCTGCCTTCTCCTATCACCATCGGAATTCTTATCTTTATCTGCGGCCTTATTCCGCTTGTTGGCCACTTCTTGGGATGCACAATCGTCACCCTCATTGCTGCGACTCAATCTGTCACTATCGGCATCATCGCCTTTGTTGCATATGTTCTCTATGTGCAGATTGAAAATTATGTAGTTGCGCCAAAGATTATGAAGCGCACACTCGCAGTTCCCGGAGCAGTAACAATTGTTTCAGCTCTTATCGGAACATCCCTCTTGGGTCTTGTAGGCGGACTATTAGCGGTTCCAGTAGCTGCCTCAGTGATCTTGATTCTTGAAGAGGTTGTCTTTCCGCGCGCAGAACAGAATTAATCGAGCTCTGTCGGTAGCGGCAGGCGCGATGGAGCGATGATCTCAACGATCTCGCTCAAGACTCGATGCACGTATGGCTCTCCCACCCAGAGATGCTTTGCGCCATCTACTGCAATTAACTTAAGATGAGGAATAACTGCAAATCGCTTCCGCGCCTCATCTGGTTTGAGGTAATCATCATGTTCTGGAATAAGTGCAGTAATGGGACGTCCATCTTCAGCCCAAAATTGAAGATCAGACTCTTCAACCTTCATCAATGGCGGGCTGAGGAGAATCAATCCTTTGACACGCGGATCTCGTGCGTGGCAGAGTGCGAGTTCGGTTCCGAATGACCAACCAACAATCCAGAGCTCTTTCACATGCAATACATCGAAGCAATAATTGATTGCTGCCTGCACATCATATTTTTCATTACGACCAGCATCGTATTGACCTGTGCTTGTTCCCGCCTCACTTGTAGTTCCGCGGGTATTGAAACGAACAATCTGAACGCCAGCCATTGCGGGGAGTCGATTCGCTGCCTTCTTATAGATATGGCTATCCATCATTCCCCCGCCCGCTGGATTGGGATGGAGGCAGAGGAGGGTTGAGGTTGGATTCTCCAGAGGTGATGCGACCTCTCCGATGAGGGTCTCGCCGTCCTCTGTAGTGAGAGTAAATGGGGTCCGAAGTGCAGGTAATACAGTGCTGGGGCGGATTGGTTCCGACATGGCCGCATTCTAGTGACTACTCTTTATCTATGGCTAAAAAGAGCGTCGCAACCTTCGATTCACTCAACCCCGTCACGGGAGATGTTGCCGGTACTTATCCGGTCACAAGCGATAAAGATGTCTATGCAGCGGTGACTCTTGCAACCGATGCTGCAGCGCGTTGGGTCGCACTAGGAAATCGTGGGCGTCGTAAAGTTCTCATGGCATATAGCCGATTGATCTTGAGTGAGATTGATTCTCTCGCAGAGCAGGTGACTCTCGAGACGGGAAAGCCACACTCTGACGCAAAGCTTGAGATCACTCTCGCCGCCCACCACGTTGCATGGGCTGCTCGCAACGCAGAGCGAGTTCTCCGTAAAGCTCATCGTTCACCTGGCGCCTTGATGGCCAATATGTCTGCAACAGTCGAGAAATCTCCACTGGGAGTCGTCGGAGTGATTGGCCCTTGGAACTACCCTGTCTTTACTCCAATGGGATCGATTGCATATGCTCTTGCAGCTGGAAATACGGTCGTCTTTAAACCAAGTGAGTACACACCAGGAGTTGGAGTAGCGCTTGCCGAACTCTTCGAGCATGCTGCGGGAAGCTCTGAATATTTCCAGGTCGTCACAGGTTTTGGCGATACAGGTGCAGCGCTCTGCCGAAGTGGTGTAAAGAAAGTTGCCTTTACCGGCTCTACTTCAACAGCGAAGAAGGTTGCAGCAATCTGCTCTGAAAACCTCATTCCCCTCATAGCCGAGTGTGGCGGTAAAGATCCAGTCATCATCGCTCGTGATGCAGACTTGGCACTCGCCGCCGATGCAACAGTCTGGTCTGCATTTTCCAATGCAGGACAGACCTGTATTGGTGCAGAACGCGTATACGTCGATGAGAATGTTGCAGATATCTTTACTGAGAAAGTAATTGCACTTGCAAAGACGATCCATGCAGGCAACCCTGAAAGCGCTCAATATGGCCCTGCAACAATGCCTTCACAGCTCAAGGTGATTGAGTCACATATTAAAGATGCAGTGAAGAAGGGTGGAATCCCTGTCGTAGGCGGAACGCAATCTGTAGGTAAGCGATTTGTCGAACCTGTGGTGCTTCTGCAGGTACCTGAAGATTCAACCGCTGTCACGGAAGAGACCTTCGGCCCCACTCTCGTTATCAATCGTGTGCCTGATATGGAGACTGCAATCTCACTCTCTAATGCCTCTCGATATGGCCTGGGTGCATCTGTATGGTCACGCAGACAAGGACGCCAGATTGCATCCCAGCTTCACTGTGGAATGGTGGCAATTAACTCGGTGATCTCATTTGCTGCAGTTGCTTCAATTCCCTTTGGCGGAACTAAAGACTCTGGATATGGACGAATCCACGGCCCAGAAGGTTTGCTTGAATTTACCTACCCGCGTTCAATAGTTCGCGCTAAGTTCCAGCTGCCACTTCCGATGACGAGCTTTAAGCGCACGCCAAAGATAGATCGAATGGTCGTGAAGCTCTTGACTCTGCTCCGAGGTCGTTTCTCTTAATTACAGAAAATTAATATCGAGGCGCATTACGGGTGCGCTCGGTGTTAGGTCGGCGATTGTTGCGCTTACTCCAACATGCGTTATGCCAGTGGCGTCGACCTTCTTCATCGCCATCGAGCCAGGCAACTGTATGCGGAGTCGCCATTGGGATCAACTGATCACAACCCGGGCATCGATAAGGCTTTGTTGCAGCTGACCCTGTGAGTTTGCGAACAATCCACAGACCTTGCTCATCTTCCTCAAAGCTCTGATTGGAAGGAATTCCGCGTGGCTCTTCATCGACGCTCCGATTGGGGCGTCGATTCTTAGGATAATTCTTACGCGGGCTCACACCTCTATCTTCTCGCACTTTCACTGAGATTGTGACATCCTGACTATATGACTCCCCCGATTGGCGACCATGTAATTGAGGTGAAGGCACTTCGTAAGAGCTATGGCGATAGCGAAGTTGTAAAAGGCTTATCCCTCACTATTAATAAGGGCGAAATCTTCGCAATCCTTGGACCTAACGGCGCGGGAAAGACAACAACAGTTGAGATCCTCGAAGGTTTTCGCATCGCAGACTCTGGCGAGATTCGAGTGCTCGACTATGATCCCGCAACAAAGGGCTCTGCAGGACTTGCTTGGCGCAATCGAATTGGAATAGTCCTACAAAGCACACAAGACACTGCTGAGTTAACTGTGAGTGAGGCAATCTCTCACTTCTCTTCTTACTATTCAAACCCTCGCGACACAGATGAGGTCATCAGTCTTGTGGGACTTTCTGAGAAGGCAGATGACCGTGCGCGCACTCTTTCTGGAGGTCAGCGGCGCAGATTGGATGTAGCGCTCGGCATTGTCGGCAATCCTGAGCTTCTCTTTCTTGATGAACCAACGACAGGTTTTGATCCTGAAGCACGTCGCGCTTTCTGGGTATTGATTAAGAAGTTACGTGATGAGGGCACAACCATTCTTCTCACAACTCATTACCTCGATGAGGCAGAGGCACTCGCAGATAGAGTTGCGGTGATGAATCGTGGAGAGATTATTGAGATTTCAACCCCGTCGCTCTTGGGCGGACGCGCTGAAGCGCAAGCGATTATCAGCTGGCGCGAAGGCGGTGAGATACGAAGCGAGAAATCATCCACCCCTACTGATTTTGTTCAGAGGTTGAGCGCTCGACTCGGTGGCGAGATTCCTGAGCTATCTGTTCATAGACCAACGCTCGAAGATATCTACCTCTCCATGATTGGATCCATCGATGAGTAGCCAACTCCCAGGAGCAGTTTCCATTGGCTTCAAGCGCGGTGGGCTAGAGATCAAACAATTCTTCCGTCAAAGGGAATCTGTCGTATTCACACTTCTCTTCCCACTCATACTTCTGGCCATCTTTGGCTCCGTCTTTAGTACAAAGCTCGCACCCGGCGTGACTTTCAGCCAGTACTTTGTGGCCGGAATGATCGCCTCAGCCCTTGTAAATACTGGTTTTCAGCAACTGGCTATCTTTATTCCAATCGAAAGGGATCTTGGCGCGCTGAAGAGATTACGTGGCACTCCTATGCCAGCAACAAGTTACTTCATCGGCAAAGCAATCCTTGTTCTTGTCAGCATGCTCCTACAAGTCTTCTTACTCCTTGCAGCAGGAGTCGCTTTCTTTGGAGTCAACCTCCCCACTGAATCAATCAAGTGGTTCTACTTCTTTGCACTTCTCATCAGCGGTTCGGTTGTCTCCACAATTCTTGGTGTTGCATTTTCGAGCGTTCCAAAGAATGCTCGAGGAGCCTCTGCAATCGTCTCCCCTGTTGTCATTATCTTGCAATTCTTTAGTGGAGTCTTCTTTATCTTCACGGATCTTCCGAAGTGGATGCAGCAAGTGGCGGCGATCTTCCCTCTCAAGTGGCTCACTCAGGGAATGCGCTCGGTCTTCCTTCCTGACAGCTTTGCTACGCGTGAAATCGCCGGCAATTGGGAGACTGGGCGAACCTTTGCCATTATTGGGGTATGGCTCGTCGTGGGAACCTTTCTCGCAATCCGCACCTTCAAGTGGGATCGCGACTAACTGCCCTCTTCCTCGCCTTAGCTCTCGCTCTCTCTTCACCAACGGCATTTGCGGCAAGTAAGAAGCCAACTCCTAAGCCAAAGGTCACCGCCAAGGCGAGCACAAAACCAACTTCAAAGGCGACAACCAAGGCGAAGGTAACCGCCAAGCCGAGCGCCACAGCAACAGCAAAGCCATCAGCAAAGGTTTCAACTAAGGCAACTGCCAAAGCAACTGCAAAGCCCACTACTTCCGCAACCGCTAAGGCAACGAAGAAACCAACAAAGAAGCCTGCGGTAAAGAAGAAGAAAAAGAAGAAGAAAGTTCGAGTTACTCCTTCGCCAAAACCAGTCTGGCCTCCCAAGGGATTTAGCGTTGAGGGTGAGGTCTATGCAAAGGTTCCTACTGCAAAGGAGCTTGTAGGGCTCATCTCAGCTAATAGCTCTCTGGCAAAGCAGATTAAGAGTTGCACCACTTATATCTGCGGATCAGTACAAGTTGCATCTGAGACAGGATGTATCTGGTGGGAGGTCTTGGCAACTGTCACCGATGGCGAAGGTAAGAAACTCGGCGAGCTCACCACTGCATTTGGTAAGAGTGGTGCCCGCGAATACAAGACCCTCATCGTCGTCTCACCAGAGAATGTCGATAAGGGCGGAAGCGCAAAGATTAACTCGGTGATCTGTCATCACGAAGATCGAACATCTGGCGAACCAAGCGTCTCTTATACGAAGAGTGAGTAAGCGCTAGAAAAATTAGGAGCGATGCGCTCCTGGAACCCATAGCTGATCACCGATCTCTTTATTTGCAACACGTGCAAGAACAAAGAGAAGATCTGAGAGACGGTTGAGGTACTTCGCAGTCAATGGATTTACTCCCCCACCGAATGAGTGGATAGCTGTCCATGTTCGACGCTCTGCACGGCGCACTACTGTACGAGCAACGTGGAGGTGTGCTGCTGCAGGTGTTCCGGATGGAAGTACAAATGAGCGAAGCGGTGCTAGATCTGCGTTGAACTTATCAATCTGCTCTTCGAGATAGGTGATCTGACTTTCAAGAACTCGAAGTGGCTCAAACTCTGGCTTATCGACGACTGGTGTGCAGAGATCTGCACCAACATCGAAGAGATCGTTCTGGATGCGAACCAAGAGCGCGCGAACATCATCGGCAACCTCATCAGCTGAGAGAACGACACCGATTTCGCAGTTAGCCTCATCGACCGTTGCATATGCCTCAAGTCGTGGGTCGTTCTTTGATGTACGGCTCATATCTCCAAGAGCTGTTGTTCCGTCATCGCCTGTCTTTGTATAAATACGAGTCAGATTAACCATACGCCTAGCCTAGTAGCCTTCTCAGATAGCGCTACCCGTGAAGTAGAATCTCGCTATGACCCAGGCGCCGATGCATGATCGTTTCCGCATCGTCGGCGGCTCTCGCCTCAAAGGTGAAGTAACCGTCACAGGCGCCAAGAACTCAGTCCTCAAGCTGATGGCAGCCTCTCTCCTGGCTACCGGCAAGACCACCATCACCAACGTCCCAGATATCGCCGATGTAGACATCATGAGCGACCTGCTGACCCGCCTTGGCTGCACAGTAGCTCGCACTGGCGATCAACTAGAGATTGATGTGCCTGCTGAGCCATCTCACCGCGCAGATTACGAGCTTGTCCGCAAGATGCGCGCATCTATCAACGTTCTTGGTCCTCTCGTAGCTCGTGTAGGTGCAGCAGAGGTTGCCCTCCCTGGTGGCGATGCGATCGGATCACGCGGAATCGATTTTCATATCCGTGGACTCGAATCAATGGGGGCAAAGGCACATATCGAGCACGGTTATGTCGTTGCAGAAGCTCCTGATGGACTTACCGGCTCTGCTGTCACACTCGATTTTCCAAGCGTTGGCGCAACAGAGAACATCATGACAGCGGCAGTGCTCGCTAAGGGCGTTACAACAATCGATAACGCCGCGCGCGAACCAGATATCGTCGATCTCTGCGAATTCCTCGTCTCAATGGGCGCGAAGATTGAAGGCATTGGTTCACCTCTCATCACCATCACAGGTGTTGAGAAGCTTCATCCAACCTCACACCGTGTTATCACCGACCGCATTATCGCTGGTACGTGGGCATTTGCAGCTGCAATCACGCAAGGCGATATCACAATCCATGGCGCACGAGCAGATCACATGGAGGTCATGCTCGATAAGTTAGCAAGCGCCGGAGCGATCATTACCTCCACAGCTGATGGTGTCCGAGTAAAGATGGAGCACCGTCCTAAAGCGATCGATGTTGCCACACTTCCCTATCCAGGATTTGCTACAGACTTACTTCCCTTCATAATAGGAATGAATGCAATTGCAGATGGCCACGCCATCGTTACTGAAAATGTCTTTGAATCCCGCTTTATGTTCGTCAACGAACTCATCCGCCTCGGCGCACAGATCACTATCGATGGCCACCACGCCTCAATCGATGGTATTCCAGAGCTCTCAGGAGCACCTGTTGAGGCAACTGATATCCGAGCTGGCGCAGGTCTTGTTCTCGTGGCTCTCGTTGCAGAGGGTGAAACCACTGTAGATGGGGCATTTCACGTAGATCGTGGCTATCCCAACTTCGCCGAAGATCTACGCAACCTCGGCGCAAACGTCACTCGCGAATAAAGGTTATTGAAGCTTTTTCTTCATACCGACACGTATCGTCTGATAATCCAAGGACTCGTACAACTTTCTAGCAACTGTGTTATTTCCAAAGACACTTAAAGATATTGAATCTCCACCAGCAGTACTGACTACATTTTCTGCCGCCAACATGATTTTGCGGCCAAAGCCTTTTCCGCGATAATTTCCAAAAGTTTCAATATCGTAAATTGACCACTCCGTCTTTCCTTCGCGCTCGACAGAGTGAAGCCATAATTTTCCGACTTTTTCACCGCCCTCGTAGGCATAGAAAATTGAGTTACCTGGTGCAAGTTGTTGATTTGGGAAGAATGACCGCTTTGAATTCTCGACGTTTTCATCGGCATACTCCCTGGAGAATCCGGCCGCTACAAATTCAGAATGGTATTGCGCCCATAGGTCGTCAAAGTAAGGAACCAGTTCATCCTCGGTAAGCATCCGCAATTCAAACATGCCGCCACATTACGCGATTCCAGTAAAAAAGAAACCCCCGCCGAGTAATCGACGGGGGTTTCTTTATGAAACTACTTAAGCAACTGATTCAGTCAGAATCGAAACTCGATTGTTATTGACTGAGAGGAATCCGCCCTTGACGGTGAACTCCTTCTTTGATCCATCAGTTTCTGTGATGCTGACCAAGCCATCGACTAGAACACCAAAGAGTGGAGTGTGGCCAGGGAGAACTCCGAGGTCACCGCCTGTTGTGCGAGCGAGGACAAACTTAGCCTCACCTGACCAGACCTGCTCTGTTGGTGATACGAGTGCGACGTTGAGAGATGACATGGATTACTTCTTTGCCAACTCTGCTGCGTTGCGCTCTACATCGTCGAGACCACCGCACATAAAGAATGCCTGCTCTGGAACGTGATCGTACTTTCCATCTGCAAGTGCTTCGAATGCATCGATTGTGTCGTTGATTGGAACGTATGAGCCATCGATACCTGTAAAGACCTTCGCCACGAATGTGTTCTGTGACAAGAAGCGCTGGATACGACGTGCACGACCTACGAGGATGCGATCCTCTTCTGAGAGCTCATCGATACCCAAGATAGCGATGATGTCCTGAAGGTCCTTATAACGCTGCAAGATCTGCTTAATACGGTTAGCAACCTTGAAGTGGCGCTCACCGATGTAGCGAGGATCGAGGATACGTGATGTTGAATCAAGTGGATCCACAGCTGGGTAGATACCAAGCTCTGAGATCGGACGTGAGAGAACAGTTGTCGCATCCAAGTGGGCGAATGTTGTGTGTGGAGCTGGGTCAGTGATGTCATCTGCAGGAACGTAGATCGCCTGCATAGATGTAATTGAGTGACCACGTGTTGATGTGATGCGCTCCTGAAGCTGACCCATTTCATCTGCAAGTGTTGGCTGGTAACCCACAGCAGATGGCATACGTCCGAGAAGTGTTGAAACCTCTGAACCTGCCTGAGTAAAGCGGAAGATGTTATCGATGAAGAGGAGAACGTCCTGCTTCTGAACATCGCGGAAGTACTCAGCCATTGTGAGAGCTGAAAGTGCGACGCGAAGACGTGTTCCAGGTGGCTCATCCATCTGACCGAAGACCAAGGCTGTCTTATTGATAACGCCAGTCTCTGTCATTTCGAGGAAGAGGTCGTTACCTTCACGAGTACGCTCACCAACACCGGCGAATACAGATACACCACCGAAGTTTTCAGCTACGCGGTAGATCATCTCCTGGATAAGAACTGTCTTACCTACACCTGCGCCACCGAAGAGACCGATCTTTCCACCCTTTACATATGGTGTGAGAAGGTCGATAACCTTGATACCTGTCTCAAACATCTCTGTCTTTGACTCAAGCTGATCGAATGCTGGTGCATTGCGGTGGATTGGCCAACGCTCCTTGATGTCAAGTGATGATGTTGGAACATCGAGCGACTCTCCGAGAGTGTTGAAGACGTGGCCCTTTGTGACATCACCTACTGGTACAGAGATTGGTGCACCTGAATCGCTTACCTCAGCGCCACGGACCATTCCGTCTGTTGGCTGCATTGAGATTGCGCGGACAAGGTTGTCTCCGATGTGTTGAGCAACTTCGAGAGTCAAGGTACGTGTTGTACCGCTCATTGTTGTCTCGACGTGGAGCGCGTTGAAGATTGATGGCATTGAGTCCGCTGGGAACTCGATGTCTACAACCGGTCCGATAACTCGGGCTACGCGGCCTTTACTGGTCATTATTCACTCCCTGCACTAGCTGAGGCCAACGCATCTGCGCCGCCCACAATTTCACTGATCTCTTGGGTGATCTCTGCCTGACGAGCTGCATTTGCAAGTCGTGTGAGCGACTTGATGAGTTCTTCGGCATTATCTGTTGCTGACTTCATTGCGCGGCGGCGGGCAGCGTGCTCAGAGGCAGCTGACTGCAACATCGCATTGAAGATTCGAGCTTCAATGTAGCGAGGAAGAAGAGCATCAAGAACTTCTCCCGCTGTTGGTTCGAATTCGTATTGAGGAAGGATTCCACCGACAGGTGCCTGATCTGACTCAGTTACCTCGAGAGGAATCATGCGCTTTGCAGTCGCTTCCTGGGTCAACATCGAGCGGAACTTTGTGAAGACGATATGAATCTCGTCAACGCCGGTTCCATCTGTTGAATCTTCGATAAATGCTGAAAGGAGAGTATCTGCTACTTCCTTTGCATTTTCATATGTTGGGTTATCAGAGAAGCCGGTCCACTGCCCTGCAATCTGACGATCGCGGAACTTGTAGTAGTTCACCGCCTTGCGACCTACGAGGTAGCTGGCAACTGAAAGTCCGCGCTCACGGAGGCGTGCAGCGAGCTGCTCACCTTCCTTGATTGCATTTGTTGAGTAAGCACCAGCCATACCGCGATCTGCACCGATGATGAGCACCGCTGCGCGACGTGGATTGGCATGCGCTGTAGTCAATGGATGTTCGACTGAAGAGTATGAAGCAACTGCAGATACCGCACGAGTTAACTCGTTTGCATACGGGGTCGATGCAGATACACGTTGCTGCGCCTTAACGATACGAGAAGCAGAGATCAACTCCATAGCTTTCGTAATCTTTTTAGTCGCTTTAACGGAACGCATCCGTCGGCGATATATGCGAAGTTGTGCACCCATGGGTTACTTCTTCACCGCCACGATCTGCTCTTGAAGTTCTTTCTCAAGCGGATCTTCTTCAGCTTCAACAACTGCAGCCACAGATGACTTGAACTGCTTCTTGAAATCATCGATTGCAGCCTGGAGCTTTGCAACTGTCTCATCTTCGAGAAGCTTTGTCTCAGAGATAGTTGTCATGATCTCCTTGCGCTCACGTGCGAGGAAGTCGATGAACTCGGCCTCAAAGCGACGGATATCTGCAACTGGAACAGAGTCAAGGTTGCCTGTCGTTCCTGCCCAGATTGAAGCGATCTGCTTCTCAAGAGCGAATGGTGAGTACTGACCCTGCTTCAAGAGCTCGACCATACGTGCACCGCGCTCAAGTTGAGCCTTTGATGCAGCATCGAGATCTGAACCGAAAGCTGCGAACGCTTCGAGCTCACGGAACTGTGCAAGGTCAAGACGAAGGCGACCAGCGATCTTCTTCATCGCCTTTGTCTGTGCAGATCCACCAACACGAGATACAGAGATACCTACGTTGATAGCTGGACGTACACCTGCGTTGAAGAGGTCTGTCTCAAGGAAGCACTGACCATCAGTAATAGAAATTACGTTTGTAGGGATAAAGGCAGAAACGTCATTTCCCTTTGTCTCGATGATTGGAAGGCCAGTCATAGAACCGCCGCCGAGATCATCAGAGAGCTTTGCACAACGCTCGAGAAGGCGTGAGTGCAAGTAGAAGACGTCTCCTGGGTATGCCTCGCGTCCTGGTGGACGACGGAGAAGCAATGAGACTGAACGATATGCCTCAGCCTGCTTAGAGAGATCATCAAAGACGATTAGAACGTGCTCGCCGTTATACATCCAGTGCTGACCAATTGCAGAACCTGTATATGGTGCGAGGTACTTAAAGCCAGCTGGGTCTGATGCAGGAGATGCAACGATTGTTGTGTACTCCATTGCGCCAGCTTCTTCGAGCGCGCTCTTTACAGATGCGATCGTTGAACCTTTCTGACCGATAGCGACGTAGATGCACTTAACCTGCTTCTTCTTATCGCCTGAGAGCCAGTTTTCACGCTGGTTAATAATGGTGTCGATTGCAACTGCAGTCTTACCTGTCTGACGGTCACCAATGATCAACTGACGCTGACCGCGACCGATCGCTGTCATCGCATCGATCGCCTTGATACCGGTTGCAAGTGGCTCCTTAACAGGTTGACGCTGAACAACTGTTGGTGCCTGGAGCTCGAGAGCACGACGTGCATCAGGAGTGATATCGCCCTTGCCATCGATTGGTCGACCGAGTGGGTCAACAACGCGACCGAGGAAGCCATCTCCGACAGGAACAGAGAGAACTTCGCCTGTGCGGCGTACTGATGTTCCTTCTTCGATACCTGCGTAGTCACCCAAGATAACTACACCGATTTCGCGAACATCGAGGTTGAGAGCCAGACCTAGTGTGCCGTTCTCGAATTGAAGAAGTTCGTTCGCCATCGTTGAAGGAAGTCCTTCAACGCGAGCGATACCGTCGCCCGCCTGGCTAACAGTTCCGACCTCGTCACGAGCCGCGGTGCCTGGATCATATGACTTAACGAAGTTCGCTAAGGCATCCCGAATTTCATTCGGTTGGATCTTGAGCTCTGCCATGAGTTTCCCCTTTTTTCCTGTCTTAGTTTTGACCTGCAAGTGCGCGTCCTGCACCTGCGAGTCGGTTTGAAATACTTCCATCTACAAGTTCATCTGCGAACTTCACTGAGACTCCGCCAAGGATTGATGAATCAACCTGGACGTTGATAGCGATTGGCTGGCCAACCTGCTTCTCAATTGCTGCTGCGAGACGAGACTTCTGAGCATCTGTTAACTCTGTTGCTACACGAACAAGTGCGATGAGTCGATTGCGACGATGAGCAAGACCGAAGAGGTAGTCAGCAAATGCTGCTTCGATACTGCGACCGCGAAGGCTTGTCACCAATGCAACGGCTAGCTTCACAGTAGAAGCTAATGCGCTCTTTGAGAGTACATCGGCGATCAAAGCGCCCTTTGCCTCTACTGAACCGTTGCCAACAAGTGCCTTACGTAGCTCGAAATTTTCTGCAATAACTCGTGAGACTTCGAAGAACTCTGCCTCTAGGCGATCGAGAGCGCCATCAGCATTTGCTGCTGTCGCCTCAGCCTCGATTGCAAGCTGCTCGATGACGATTACGAGGTCACCAGCAGCAGACCAGCGAAGGCCTGCAATCTCTGAGAGGAGTGTGCTCGCACTGCTTGAAATCTTTGAACCGAATAGATCCTTGACCAAGGCGCTCTTTGATGCTGCATCACGAGATGCATCAGAGAATGCGCGACGGAGGGATGTATTAGTTGCAAAGGTCTCTGCAGCGAAGAACAAATGTGCTGAGAGCTCGGAAGCTGTTGCAGCTGATGCGCCCTTAACGGCAGCATCGAGCTTGCCACGTGCAATCACGAGTGATTGGCGGCTACTTCCTCCGAGGTGGAATCTCATTACTTGCTCTTTTCGAGATCTTCAATAAAACGTTCAACGATTCGTGACTGGCGAGCCTGGTCATCGAGAGCTTCTCCCACAATCTTTGATGCGAGATCAACAGCAAGAGCACCTACTTCATTACGAAGTGATGTGATTGCCTGCTGGCGCTCAGCTTCGATAGAGGCATGTGCAGCCGCTGTAATGCGGTTGGCCTCTTCTTGTGCCTTAGCGCGAAGCTCTTCAACGATCGCTGCTCCTTGAGCGCGCGCTTCTTCACGAAGACGAGCTGACTCATCACGAGCTGATGAAAGTTGTTCGTTATATGAGGCTAGAGCGCGTGCAGCTTCGAGCTGTGCTTGCTCTGCCTTTTCCATGCCGCCCTGAATTGCTGCTGTGCGCTCTGCATATGCCTTTTCAAACATAGGAACGACTTTGCTTTTCAAGACGAGGAAGAGAAGTGTGAAGGCGATGAGGCCTACAACAATCTCAACTGGATGAGGGATCAGCGGGTTGATCTTTTCCTCAACCGCTGGGACTACCTCATCCGCAAAGTTAAATAGATGCATTTTCTCTCCTTAGGGAGTTACCTGATAGATAAACCGATTAGAGAACGAATGCGAGAACGAGACCGAAGAGTGCAAGTGCTTCTGCCATCGCGAATCCGAGGAATGCGATTGGCTGGAGGACGCTGCGTGACTCTGGCTGGCGAGCTACACCGCTGATGTAAGCAGCGAAGATCAAGCCTGTTGCGATTGCAGGTCCGATTGCAGCAATGCCGTAACCGATGACGTTAAGTGAGCCTGTCATGTTTCTACCTTTCTTACTGAAGAAGCGAAGTTACTTCCCCAATCCTGTTTTCTTTAGTTGTTCCTACTTAGTGCTCGTCAGCCAATGAGCCGGCGATATAGAGAGCGGTCAAGAGTGTGAAGATGTAGGCCTGAAGGCACTGCACCATAAATTCGAAGAATGTCAGCGCGATTCCCATTGTGAATGCAAATGGCGAAACAATCTTCAAGCCAACGACACCTGCGAGGAGGTGCTCTCCACCCAAGATAAAGACGAGGAGGAGAAGGTGGCCAGCAAACATATTTGCAAAGAGACGAAGGCCCAATGTAAATGGACGAACGATAAAGAATGTTGCGATTTCAATCGGCGTAAGGAGAACATAGATCGCCTTTGGAACACCCGGCATAAATGCGATGCCCTTAAGGTAGTGACCTACACCTTGCTTCTTCATACCAACGTAGTGATAGACGAGGTATGTGATGATGGCGAGCGCATATGGGAAGCCAACATGAGACATTGCCGAGAATTGCAAGAGTGGAACGATTGAGAAGACATTGTTGACGAGAACAAATGTAAAGAGAGTAAAGAGGTATGGAACAAAGCGCATGAACTCTGGTCCGAGAATATCTTTTGCAAGACCATTACGAACAAAGTCATAGACGAGTTCGCCAGCAAATTGGAGCTTGCCAGGAACTACCAGCGCCTTACGGGAAGCTGCAATAAAGAAGATTGAGATTAAGAGCAATGAGAGCGCAACGAGAACGACCGGCTTAGTCAGCCATTCGATATTTGCGAAGATTGGAGGAAGATCAAAGTCCTTAACGCCGGGAGGGGTGAATCCCTCTTCACCGCTGAGCTTTAGATGCATCGTCATCCCTCAGAAATAATTAAGGTCCGAATTGCTTTCAGACGGGGGAAAGATTAGGGGGTCGGCCTATTCCCGGCCAAATCGAAGCCATATGAGATACAACGCTCCGCCCATGCCGAGGATGAAGCCCACGAGGGTCAGATAGGAGGTGTGGAGGTACTTATCTGCCAGGTAGCCCGCGCCACCCCAGAAGAGGAGTCCAGAGAGCATGTAGCCCACGATCGTCCAGAGGGCATCTGCCTCACGATTGACTGCCATTGATTGACCTCCCGATGGATGAGCTGGAGCTTGAACTGCTGCCGCTTGAATTACGGCTTAGGCGGCAATTGTAGGTGAAGTTTGAGGGCAAGGTAAGCGCGTATCTCTCCCCCGAGCCAGGCGAAGGTCGCCGCTACCGCGCTGAGGGCGAAGGCCTTCCGGTCACAGATATCGACTGAGACGAAGGCCGTAATCAGCCACAGGAATACTCCCAGCAGGAGGACCTTGGCCATGTAGCTAAACATCGCAAGAGACATCGTCATCACGGGATCGAGATCACGTGAAAGTCGAGCGGTGCCGATATTTGCCGCAAAGAAGATGAGAACAACGAGTTGTGCCAAGAGGGCACCCACGAGGCCAGCGCTCCCCTTCCACCATGTAGATGAAGCGATGGAGATAACGCCGACAATCGCAGTAGGAATGAGTGCACCTTTGAGAAGCGCTCGCTCGGTACTCATGCTGTCACCACTTTCTTCTTCAACTCTGGTCGTACTCGCTGAAATGTAATGGTGAATGCAAGAAGAATTGCAAAGACAACACCTGCAACCCAGATTGGTGTAAATGCAGAGATCGAAACTGGAAATGCAATTGTCGCTGTCCAGAAATACATAATCAGTGCTGTGCGTGCCTGTGAGTTTCCAGATCGCATAATCCGGTGGTGGATATGTTCTTTATCTGATGCAAATGGTGATTTGCCAGCACGCACACGTCGAATAATTGCGGAGAAGAGATCAATGAGTGGGAGTGCGAGAACTGCTAGCGGGAGCGCTAGTGGAAGAAGTGTCGGTCCTAACTTCTCTGCTGAGATCGCATTGGGATCGATCTGTCCTGTAAGTGTGATTGCAGATGCCGCCAAGAGAAGTCCGAGCAGCATAGAACCAGAGTCACCCATAAAGATGCGAGCAGGATGTGCATTATGTGGCAAGAATCCAATGCAGACACCGATGATGATCGCAGTAATCAACGAAGGCGAGCCAGCACGACTAAAGCCATAGATAACAGCTAAGAGGTAGGCAAATGCGAAGAAGGCAGCGCCTGAGATAGCGACGATTCCCGCTGCTAAACCATCGAGACCATCGATGAAATTCACAGCATTGATGGTGACCAAGACGATGAGAACTGTCAGCAATTGACCGATGCTTGGTGGAAGAGTCATCACGCCATTGACGGGCAGCCAGAAGATTTGGACGCCATAGATTAAGAGAATCCCTGCTGCGAGGGCTTGTCCTGCAAGCTTTGTCAGCGCATCGAGCTCGAAGCGATCATCAACCATTCCGAGTAAGACAAGAAATGTTGCTGCAAGGAAGATTCCGATGGATTCGCGAGTAAATGATTTTCCAACGAGAGAGAGGTGGTTGACCATCAGATAAGTCACCGCCATTCCAATCCACATAGCCAAGCCACCCCACCGTGGAATCGGTGTGGTGTGGATATCGCGCTCACGAATCTTTGCAACTACTCCAAAGCGAATAGCCCACTTACGCACATAAGGGGTCACCACGTAACAGATGACTGCTGCAAGCAGAAGTGTTACAAGGTATTCGCGCATTGTGGAGAGCTCTCTCTATTACGCCTGATAGATAGGAAATTGTGAAGTGAGTGCGTGGACCTCAGATTTAATTGCAGCATGTGTTGCTGAATCATCGCTCTTAATTGCTCGCGAGATCAGCGATGCAATTGTCTTCATCTGATCGACGCCCATACCCTGAGTTGTTGTTGCAGGTGTACCTACGCGAATTCCTGATGTAACTGATGGCGCCTCAGGATCGAAAGGAATCGAGTTCTTATTAAGAACGATTCCTGAAGCTCCACAACGCTCATCAGCAATCTTGCCGTTAACGCCTGTGGAGCGAATATCGATGAGTGCAAGGTGAGTCTCAGTTCCGCCTGAAACTGCGCGCATACCTTCGCTCTCAAGCGCTGCTGCGAGCGCCTTTGCATTGACGATGACATCCTTTGCATACTTTTGATAAGCAGGAGTTGCGCACTCAGCAAGAGCAACTGCTTTACCTGCAACTGCAGACATGATTGGGCCGCCCTGCATTCCAGGAAAGACTGCCTTATCAATCGCTGCAGCATGCTCTGCCTTGGAGAGAATCATTCCGCCGCGAGGACCGCGCAATACCTTGTGTGTTGTGAAGGAGACAACATCTGCATAAGGCACTGGTGATGGGATTGCCTTACCTGCAACGAGTCCAATGAAGTGTGCAGCATCGACCCACATAATCGCACCGACCTCATCGCAGATTGCTCGTACCTTCTCGAAGTCGATGAGTGAGGGATATGCGGTTGCACCTGTGCAGATCATCTTTGGCTTATGGGTGATTGCGAGATCGCGGAGCTCGTCATAATCGATGAGTTCGTTATCTTGGCGCACACCATAAGAGACGATGTTGAACCACTTACCTGAGAAGTTGACCTTCGATCCATGGGTGAGATGGCCACCATGCGGCAAAGACATTGCAAGGACGGTATCTCCAGGCTTGGTAAATGCTTGATAGACGGCGACATTTGCGCTTGCGCCAGAGTGAGGCTGAACATTGGCATGCTCTGCACCAAAGAGTGACTTTGCTCGATCGATGGCGATGCTCTCTGCGATATCGACCTCTTCGCATCCACCGTAGTAGCGCTTACCTGGATATCCCTCTGCATACTTATTAGAGAGAGTTGAACCGAGCGCGGCTAAGACTGCGCGTGATGTGAAATTCTCAGATGCGATTAACTGCAAGTTATTCTGCTGGCGCTTGAGCTCTGAGAGCAGCACAGCGGCAATTGCAGGATCTTGCTGGGTGAGGAGTTCGAAATCTGGGCCATAGAAGGTATTGGACATGGGCTCAGCCTATTACCAACCTCAATAATTACTGCTCTATTGGCTCATCTGATGCAAGTGCGGGCACAATTGCAGCGAGCGCCTCACGGGAGATTGCACCTTCTCGAATAATGGTCATGCCAGAGCTATCGGATTCGATAATCGTTGTTGGCTCACCTGGCGAAAGCTCTCCCCCGTCAAACATCACAGCGAGATCAGATTCGAGCACCCAGATGGAATCAGTGGAGAGTGCTGGCTTCTGGCCAACACGTGCTGCACTTGCAATTGCCAATGGACCGACCTCTTTTGTAAGGGCACGGATAAATTCTGAATCTGGAACGCGCACGCTGAATCGATCAAGACCTTGATTGTCACCGAGATTCCAGCGAAGACCCATATTAGGGCGGAGATTAAATGAGATAAGACCTGGCCAAAATTGATTCATGAGTGCACGTGCATCTTCTGTGACATCTCGTGAAAGTCCAGTGATTGCATCACCTGAATGAATAAGAACCTGCGCTGCAACACCTAGGGCATCTCCACGCAAGACGTGCATTGCGCGAACCGCGAACTCGGAGAATGCATCGGTGAGGAAGATGTAACCATGCTCAAGAGGAGCGCAGATGATGTAACCATCACGAATTCCTTTTGCACCGAGTGCGATGTGATCTTTGATATCGCCTTCAGAGAGGTTGACGCGTTCCATAGCTCATTATCTCCTGACCGCAGTGGTAAATCGAGGGCGACCGACGAGATCGTTATGGAGAGTAATAAGTTCAAAATCTCCTTCAAGCTCTTCTGCAATCGCGCTGCCTTGGCTCTCATGGTGTTCTATTGCAAGGAAGCCGCCACTCTTGAGAAGTCGAGAAGCTGCTGCAATAAACACTCGTGGAGTATTCATGCCATCTGGACCACCAAAGAGCGCAACTGCCGGCTCGTGCTCTGCAACATCTCGAGGCAACTCTTGGTTATTCGGAATGTACGGTGGGTTGGCGATGACAACATCACACTTCACGCCTTCAAGTGCCGTTGCAGCATCGGACTCGAGGATTCGAACATCTTCGGAAATACGTGCAACGTTCTTGCGTAACCATTGGATTGCAGCAGGATCCTTCTCTACTGCAACGAGATGGCTCTGCGGAGCCTCAGTCGCAATGGCGAGAGTGAGTGCACCAGAGCCAGCACCAAGATCAACAACACTGACTGCTCCATTGCGCTTCTCTATATTCTTCAATACTTCTTCGACTAGGAGTTCGCTCTCGGGGCGTGGCACCAAAACTCCAGGACCCACTTCAATCTCAAGGTGGCGGAAGTAAGCAATACCTGTCAGATATTGGAGAGGTTCATGTGCTGCTCTGCGGTCGAGCAACTTCCAGAAATTCTCTTCGATGATGGAGATATCTCCGATTGCAGTAATGGCGTTCTCGACCGAGAGTGGGTTGTGGAGCTCCATCCGCGAAATGCCCAATACATGAGCAAGGAGATGCTCTGCATCAACTTCGGGAAAACCAGCTGTTGCTAATTGATCTTTACCAGCGCGAAGAAATTCTTTGAAGGAGAGATCCATCGTTTCTGAACAGCTCTCTTAATTCGTTGCAGAGAGCTTCGCTGCCTTATCGGCATCGAGGAGGGCTTGGATGACATCATCGAGTTCGCCGTTGAGAACAGCATCAAGGTTATTTGCCTTGTAATTGACGCGGTGATCGCTGAGGCGATTTTCAGGGAAGTTATATGTGCGAATTCGTTCTGAGCGATCGACGGTGCGCACTTGGCTCTTACGCTCTGCAGCCGCTGCTGCCTCAGCCTTCTCCTGTGCATCGGCAAGGAGGCGTGCACGCAAGATACGGAGGGCAGACTCTTTATTTTGTAGCTGTGACTTCTCGTTCTGGCATGAGACAACAATTCCGGTTGGAACGTGCGTCAAACGCACAGCAGAGTCTGTGGTATTCACAGACTGTCCTCCAGGACCTGATGAGCGATAGACATCGACGCGAACATCGTTCATATTGAGTTCGACATCCACCTCTTCTGCTTCAGGCAAGATCAATACACCTGCAGCTGATGTGTGAATTCGACCTTGGCTCTCAGTCTCTGGCACTCGCTGAACACGGTGCACGCCACCTTCAAATTTCAAACGTGCATAAGGAGAGTTACCTGGCTCTGGTGTTCCCTTTGATTTAATCGCCATTGAAATATCTTTATATCCACCGAGGTCGGCTTCAGTGAGATCGATAATCTCTACCTTCCAATTGTGCTTATCTGCATAGCGCTGATACATACGCACTAAATCTCCAGCAAAGAGCGCTGACTCATCTCCACCAGCACCTGCTTTCACTTCAACGATGACATCACGATCATCGTTAGGGTCGCGTGGAAGAAGTAGCTCCTCTAACTTCTCAGCAGCTGCTTCGAGAGTGGCCTCCATTGCGGGAATCTCAGATGCAAAATCGGGATCCTCTGCTGCCATCTCGCGAGCGGCTGCGAGATCATCGCTTGCGCTCTTCCAGGCATTAAAGCCAGCAACCACTGGACCGAGCTGGGCATAGCGGCGACCGAGCTGTCGTGCCTTGCCTTGATCTTCATGGATAGAAGGATCAGCCATCTGCTTCTCAAGCTCTTGATACTCGCGCACCATCTCGTGCGCTGACGCAAAGCGATCGTCAGCCATTTGCGCTCCTCCTTCTTACTCATCTCTCAAACGCTACAACTCGGGAAAATAAAAAGACCGCCTGCAACCCATCGAGGGCTGCAATGCGGTCTTTTAGAAAAGCTACTTCTTCTTACCGAAGCGCTCCTCAAACTTAGCTACACGTCCACCTGTGTCGAGGATGCGCTGCTTACCTGTGTAGAACGGGTGGCAGACTGAGCAGACTTCAACGTAGATAGATCCGCTTGGGACTGTTGAACGTGTTACGAACTTCTCGCCGCAACCACAAGTCACCTGGGTCTCTTTATATTCTGGGTGGATCTCTGGCTTCATATGAATTCCTTTTTATCTGACTGGGTCCGCGCCTTCATCGCTGATGGCTTTCGGTGAACCAGTAGGGCTTAACTAGAGGTAAATCATGGCAGTAAAAGGGTTCAGCCGCCAAATTCACGCGGAATCTGACGGCTGAACACCCCCACCCATGGAGGCCACCTGAGATGAGCAGGTGGACAGTTATCTATCTATTACTTAGCAGCCTCTGTCTTTGCAGGCTTAGCAGCTTTAGTTGGCTTTGCTGGAGGTGTTGGCTTTGCACCAAGCACAGGCTTAGCAGGAGCTGTTGGCTCTGCGCCGAGTGCTGTGATCGCTGCATCACGCTTAGCTGTTGCTGTTGCAACCGCTGCCTTAAATGCAGTGTTTGCTGCAAGCTTTGCTTCAGGAGTTGTTGCTGCTGCAAGAGCTGTTTCACGAGCTGTCTTTGCTGCTGCAAGCTCTGAGCGATATGTATCAAGAATTGGCTTGCGTGCATCGTTGTATGCCTTCTTCGCCGCAACAAATGCTGTCATCGCTGTCTTGTACTGCTCCTGTGATGACTTACGGTTTGCAATGTATGCCTGGACTGCAGCGCTATATGCAGCGCGAGCTTTCTGATACTCAGTAAGTGGCTTAGCTGTTGCAGTTGGTGAAGCCGTTGGAGCTGGTGTCTCATCTGCGAAAGCAGATCCTGCGCCAGCAAAGAGGCCAGCTGCTACGAGTACCGCCACTGCGCCTGTTGTTGAGATCTTCTTCATGGTCATTCTCCCTTGTCCCGAGAAGTCCGCTGACTCTTGGCTTCGACCGGATTCGATAACTCTCGGTCAGCGGGTTTCTTCTGAGATGAAGAATGCACCCAGACCTTGTGGAATCTCTGTGACTGGCTCACGAGGCAATTGTGAATAAATACGAGAAGAGCCCCCACTGGCGTGTAAACCTGTGGGGGCTCTCAAGAAAGAGTGCTGACTGTTTAGCCGTTATCAGGACCAGCGGTTGTCTTCTGGATCTGCATCAAGAATTCAACGTTGGACTTGGTGCCCTTCATCT
>JBFYJI010000030.1:0-9810 GCA_041311505.1 Candidatus Nanopelagicales bacterium
GGCTATGGCAAGGACCTCTCCAGCTATGGCTTTGAGGATTACACACGCATCAAGCATGTGATGACCAACCTCAACGCCTAGGGCACATTCAGGCGAGAAATCGCGCTCAAATTCCTCTCGAAATGGGTTTGGCCTACGGGCCAATGGGTTACATAATGAGCCCTGCACAACCGTCCCTTACACCGGAAAAAGGAGCCCACGTCGATGGCTAATACAAAGCGCACACTCTCACCAGAAGCACGTTCAATTCTCAATTCTCGCGTATCACGTCGTGCAGTTCTTGCCGGCGCAGGTGCAGTAGCTGGTGCAAGTGCGCTCGCTGCATGTGGTTCAGGTGGATCAGGTGGAGCATCTGCTGATTCAGTTCGTTGGGCAAACTGGACACTCTATTTAGATCTTGATGAGTCAGGTAAGCACTACCCAACTCTCGATGCATTTGAGAAGAAGTTCGGAATCAAGCCAGTCTATTCAGAGGACATCAACGATAACGATGAGTTCTTCGGCAAGGTTCAAGGACAGCTCAAGCTTGGTGAGGACATTGGATATGACCTCATCACACCAACAGACTGGATGGCAGCGCGCTTTATCCGTCTTGGCTACACACAGAAGTTTGATAAGGCAAATATTCCAAACGCAAAGAACATCTTGCCAACACTTGCACATCCATCATTTGATCCAAACCGTGACTCTTCACTTACCTATCAGGGAATCATGGGCGGTATCGGTTGGAACACAACTGTAAATCCAAAGGGTATGAAGTCTGTTGACGATCTCTGGACACCACAGAATAAGGGAAAGATTGTTGTTCTCTCAGAGATGCGCGACACCATCGGTGTCATCCTTCTCTCACAGGGCGTTGACGTCACAAAGGTCACTGAAGATCAGTTTATGAACGCAGTTGATTTCTTGGCTAAGAAGATCTCTGACGGCTGGATCCGTGGCGTGAAGGGCAATGAGTACAAGGAAGACCTCATCTCAGGCGATGCAACAGCAGTGATCGCATGGTCAGGAGATATGTTCCAGCTCTCATCAGAGAACGAAGGCAAGTTCGACTTTGCAATCCCAGAGTCAGGCGGAACAATCTCAGGTGATAACTTCCTTATCCCATCAACTACAACAGCTGAGGGTAAGAAGAACGCTGAGACTCTCATCAACTACTACTACGACCCAGCAGTTGCTGCTGAGGTTGCTGCATACGTTAACTATGTGACACCAGTTCAGGGCGCACAGGCTGAGATGGAGAAGATCGATCCTGCTCTCGCTAAGTCTGAGTACATCTTCCCAACAGAGAAGACAATGTCACGCCTCAACGTATTTAAGGCACTTACACCTGCTGAAGAGACTTCTTGGACAGAAGCTTTCCAGAAGGCAGCCGGTAACTAAGTTGGCAGATCTCTCTTCAATTAAAGGCGATCTCCGTATCGCAAATGTTTCAAAGTCTTACGGTGATTTCACCGCTGTTAATGATCTCTCATTAACAATTCCTGAAGGTTCATTCTTTGCACTACTTGGACCTTCAGGATGCGGTAAGACCACAACCCTTCGCATGGTTGCCGGACTTGAAGAGCCAACTAAGGGAAATGTATTCCTTGGTAACACTGATATCACTTACACAAAGCCATATCAGCGTCCCATCAATACCGTATTCCAGAACTACGCACTCTTTCCTCACCTCACTATCTTCGAGAACATTGCATTCGGTCTTCGCCGACGCGGTATCAAAGATGTGAAGGAGCAGGTAGAGAAGGCGCTTGATCTTGTGGAGCTCTCACATCTCTCAGGACGCAAGCCAACTCAGCTCTCAGGTGGTCAGCAGCAGCGCATCGCTCTTGCTCGCGCAATTGTGAACCGCCCAGCGCTCTTGCTCCTCGACGAACCTCTCGGTGCCCTCGATCTCAAGTTGCGTCGTCAGATGCAGATTGAACTCAAGTGGATTCAGAAGGAAGTCGGTCTCACATTCGTTCACGTGACACACGATCAAGAAGAGGCCATGACAATGGCTGACACGATCGCTGTGATGAATGAGGGAGAGATCGAGCAGCTCGGATCTCCTGCTGATCTCTATGACAATCCAAAGACTGCATTCGTTGCAAACTTCTTGGGACAGTCAAACCTGATCAAGGGAACAATCTCGGGCAATGATGGCGATAACCACATCGTCGATCTCTTCGGCCAGAAGATCTCTCTTGCCAAGAACCGTTCACACGCGGTCGATAACTCAATCTATGCAGGTATTCGCCCTGAGAAGTTCCGTATCTCACGCCTTTCTACACCGACATCAGGAAACCTCCTTACAGGTGGAAAGATCGAAGATGTTTCCTACATCGGAGTTTCCACTCAGTATCAGGTTCTTATGCCATGGGGACAAGAGCTCATGGTCTTTGAGCAGAATGATGATGGGGTTGCACCATTTAATGTGGGTGAAGATGTCAACATCTCATGGGAGTCTGGATTTACCTTCGCACTTCGTGGAGATGAAGATGCAGAGGCGGGTATGGAAGTAGAACCAGAAGAGATTCCAGGGGACGATGAGTAAGTCACGTACTCCCTACCTTCTCCTTCTTCCCGGAATCGGTTTCCTCTTTACCTTCTTTATCTGGCCAATCGCTAACCTCGCTCAGACATCAACCCAGACACCCATTGCTGGGGGAGATACAGGTTCTTATGAGCAGACTCTGCGCTGGCGCAACTACATCGATGCCTTCGTTGAGAATAAAGAGCAGTTTGGTCGCTCATTTCTCTATGCAGCTCTAGCGACCATTCTCGCTCTCGCAATTGCTTATCCGCTTGCATACGCGATTGCCTTTAAATCGGGAAAGCTCAAGAACGTATTACTCGTTCTCGTCGTAGCTCCATTCTTTACATCATTCTTGCTCCGTACGATTGCATGGAAGCAGATCCTAGGAGAGCACGGTTTTGTCGTTCCCTTTCTGCGCGATCTCCATATCATCGCTCCAAGTACAACGCTGACATCTTCTGCCTTTGCAGTCGTTGCAGGTATGACATATAACTTCCTCCCATTTATGACTCTGCCACTCTATGCATCTATCGATCGCATCGATCCTCGCACCCTTGAGGCATCTGGTGATCTCTATGCAAATGGCTTCACAACTTTCCGTAAAGTGACCTTCCCACTCTCACTTCCTGGCGTTGTTGCCGGAACCCTTCTTACCTTCATCCCTGCAGCAGGTGATTACGTTAATGCTGCAATCTTGGGTAGCCCTGAGACAAAGATGATCGGAAATGTCATCGATTCACGCTTCTTTAAGATTGTTGATTACCCAACAGCTGCAGCGCTCTCATTTACATTGATGGCTGCAATCTTGGTTCTTGTCACTGTCTATATCCGCAAGGCAGGAACGGAGGAGCTTGTATGAGAAACGTATCTCGCTGGTTCCAACGCAACCTCATCCGCATCTATGCCGGACTTGCATTTACATACCTTCTTATTCCTATTGCATACACAGTCGCCTTCTCGTTTAACGATGGCGGCAAATCCAACCTCATCTGGAAGGGCTTTACTCTCGATAATTGGATGAACCCATGCGGCGCTCCAGAGGTCTGTACTGCTCTAGGTAACTCGATCAAGATTGGTTTCTTGGCGACCACCTTTGCAACAATCCTCGGAACAATGATCGCCTTTGCAATCGGTCGCCATAAGTTCCGTGGTCGTTCAACGACAAATCTCTTAATCTTCCTTCCGATGGCAACACCAGAGATTGTTCTCGGTGCATCCCTTCTCTCACTCTTTCTCACACTCAAGATCAACCCAGGCTTCTGGCCAACTGTGATTGCCCATGTGATGTTCTGTATCTCATTCGTTGTTGTCACAGTAAAGGCTCGTATTGCAAGCCTTGATCCACGTCTTGAGCAGGCAGCGATGGATCTCTACGCAAATGAGTTTGAAACCTTCCGCCGAGTCACTCTTCCATTGGTAGCACCAGGTATCGCAGGTGCTGCACTTCTCGCATTTAGCCTCTCCTTCGATGACTTCATCATCACCAACTTCAACTCTGGCACGATGACCACATTCCCTAAGTTTGTCTATGTCTCTGCTGCTCGCGGAATTCCACCTCAGGCAAATGTGATTGGTTCTGCGATGTTTATCATCGCTCTTGTCATAGTGATTCTCGGCCAGATCGTAGGACGCAAGCGCGCTGTTAAATAATGAAGCGCTCAATTGCAATACTGGGATCTACAGGTTCAATCGGCGTGCAAGCGCTTGAGATCGTCGATGCTAATCCTGATCTCTTCCATGTGAGCGCCCTGAGTGCAGCCGGAAGTAATCCTGATCTCCTTATTGCGCAGGCAAAGAAATATGGCGTTACGACTGTTGGCGTTGTAAGAAATGCAGATCTGATTCGTGAAGCTCTACCTGGTATCACAGTCATAGACGGGGCAGTGGCTTCCACTGAGATAGCTTCAATGAAGAGCGATGTAGTTCTCAATGCAATTACAGGCTCGATTGGTCTTGGACCAACACTGGCTGCAATCAAGGCAGGCAATCAACTTGCTCTCGCCAATAAGGAATCACTTGTTGCAGGCGGAGATCTTGTGATGCCACTTGCAGGTGAGAGCCAGATTCTTCCCGTTGACTCAGAGCACTCTGCGATCTGGCAGGCGCTTCAAGGGAATAAGAGCGCAGATATCTCTAAAATCATTCTTACGGCAAGCGGTGGACCATTTAGAGATCGCCTGGACCTTGCCGGTGTTACCCTCGATGAAGCCCTTTCTCATCCAACATGGGCGATGGGTCCAGTAGTCACAATTAACTCTGCAACACTTATGAATAAAGGGCTTGAGATTATCGAAGCTCATCACCTCTTCAACCTCCCATATTCAAAGATTGAGGCAGTGATACATCCACAATCGGTGGTCCATTCAATGGTGGAGTACCGCGATGGATCAACGCTGGCCCAAGCTTCACCTCCCAATATGAAGGGGCCGATTGCTCTGGCAATCAACTTCCCGCATCGCACACCAGGTGCAACAGCTCCTATCGATTGGAGCGCGGCGCATACGTGGACATTCTCACCGATAGATCAATCTCGATTCCCTGCAGTTGCACTGGCACGTCACTGTGGTGAAGTTGGAGGAGCGCTTCCTGCAATCTTTAATGCATCGAATGAAGTTGCCGTGGATGCATTTATGAGAGGCGCCATCGGCTTTATTAACATCATTCCGACAGTTGAGAAGATCATCGCTGACTTTGAAGGCAATTCAACACCGACTATAAGAGATCTCTCAGATGTCAGTGCTATAGAAGAGGATGCCAGACGAGCAACTTCAGCACTCTTAGCAAAGGCGGTTTAAGGTGGAGATATTAGGAATCCTGGCATTTGTTGCCGCGCTACTCACCTCAGTGATGTTCCATGAGCTTGGGCACTTCATTACGGCCCGTAGATTCGGCATGCGTGTCTCCGAGTTCTTCGTTGGATTTGGTCGCAAGCTCTGGTCAATCACTCGCGGAGAGACTGAGTACGGAATCAAGGCGATTCCTGCGGGTGGTTATTGTCGTATTGAAGGAATGACACCTAAGGATTCAATGCCAGCTGGTGAAGAATCGCGCGCCTTTGTCCGTGCATCTTCTTGGAAGAAGCTCATTGTTCTTGGAGCCGGATCGACCGCCCACTTCATCCTCGGATTTCTCCTTATCTTCTCGATCTTCTTCGGTGTTGGATATACAACTCTCACTCCTGTAATTGCTGAGGTGAGTAAGGGTTCAGTAGCAGAGAGCACTGGTTTCCAAAAGGGCGATGAGATCATCTCCATCAATGGCGCAGCGGTAACAGAGTGGGCTAAAGATGCAGGCAAGATTGCAGCCTCAGAAGGAAAGATTCTCCACTTTAGAGTCTTGCGTGGTGGTGATTACGTATCAATCGACGCAGCTCCTGCCTACAACGATGAGGCCAAGCGCTACATGCTCGGCATCATTACTGCGCTCGGAATCCAACGTGATGGCTTTACTCAATCAGCCTCACAGGCAGGTCGCTCAACATGGGCTCTTACAAAAGAATCTGCAAAATCTCTGATTGCAATTCCAGCAAAGGTTCCTCAACTCTTCCGCGAAACATTTATGCATGAAAAACGTGACCCAAATGGTTTAGTAGGTGTTGTCGGCGCTGCACGTGTCTCAGGTCAAGCAGTCGGAAGCGATAAGCTCAATAGTAATGAGCGCCTCACCACATTTATTCTTCTCGTTGCAAGCCTCAATATCTTTGTGGGTCTCTTCAACTTGCTACCTATATTGCCTCTCGATGGTGGTCATATGGCAGTCGCTATCGCCGATGAGATACGTGCGCTCTTTGCTCGCATTCGACGCAAGCCAAGACCTGCACCGATCAATGTCAATGTGCTCACACCAATCACGGGAGTGGTCGTTGTTCTGCTCGGAATCCTCACCGTGCTCCTTGTGATCGCCGACATCATCAATCCCGTCTCGCTCAATCTTTAATTTTCGGGCAGAATACGACTCATGGTAGATCTCGGAATTCCAAGCGCCCCTCTCAAGCCACTTGCACCTCGTCGTAAGACGAAGCAACTCAAGGTCGGTAGCGTGGGCGTTGGTTCTGATTCACCGGTCAGCGTTCAGTCGATGTGCACAACGCTCACAGCCGATGTCAATGCAACTCTTCAGCAGATCGCAGAGCTCACAGCATCTGGCTGCCAGATTGTTCGCGTTGCAGTTCCTTCACAAGATGATGCAGATGCGCTCAAGCACATCGCAAAGAAGTCCCAGATTCCTGTTATCGCAGATATCCACTTCCAGCCAAAATACATTTTCGCAGCAATCGATGCAGGGTGTGCTGCAGTCCGTGTTAACCCCGGCAATATCAAGCAATTTGATGACAAGGTAAAGGAAGTTGCAAAGGCTGCAGGAGATGCAGGAATTCCAATCCGCATCGGCGTCAATGCCGGCTCTCTCGATCCACGACTTCTTGCAAAGTATGGAAAGGCAACACCTGAGGCGCTTGCAGAGTCAGCGCTCTGGGAGGCATCACTCTTTGAAGAGCATGGTTTTAGCAATATCAAGATCTCTGTAAAGCACCATGATCCCGTAACGATGGTCAATGCTTATCGTCTCTTGGCAGCAAAGTGCGATTACCCACTTCACCTTGGTGTGACAGAAGCTGGTCCAATCTTTCAGGGCACTATTAAGTCGGCAACTGCATTCGGCATCCTTCTCTCAGAAGGAATCGGCGACACTATTCGCGTTTCTCTCTCAGCGCCACCTATCGAAGAGGTAAAGGTCGGAATCTCAATCCTTGAGTCCCTTAATTTGCGTCAACGTAAACTCGAGATCGTTTCATGTCCTTCATGTGGCCGCGCACAGGTTGATGTCTATACATTGGCCGAGAAGGTTCAGGCAGGTCTTCAAGGTATGACTGTTCCACTTCGTGTTGCTGTGATGGGTTGCGTTGTGAATGGCCCGGGCGAGGCACGCGAGGCAGATCTCGGCGTTGCATCAGGTAATGGCAAGGGCCAGATTTTTGTAAAGGGTGAAGTCATCAAGACTGTGCCAGAAGCTCAGATCGTTGAAACTCTTATCGAAGAGGCGATGCGCCTTGCTGAAGAGATGGAAGCGGCAGGCGTTCCATCAGGCGAACCTTCCGTCGTCACACAGTAGTTACATAGTAGGGTTCGCATCATGTTGCGAATGTCCACTCTCTTTCTTCGTACCCTCCGTGATGACCCAGCAGATGCTGAGGTTCCTAGCCACCGGCTCTTGGTGCGCGCGGGATATATCCGTCGCGTAGCTGCAGGAATCTACTCATGGCTACCGCTCGGCGTCATCACACTTCGCAACGTCGAAAATGTAGTGCGCCAAGAGATGGATGCAGCAGGTTTTCAAGAGGTCCACTTCCCAGCGATGCTCCCAAAAGATCCATACGAGCAGACCAATCGCTGGAGCGAGTACGGCCCCGATCTATTCCGCCTCCAAGATCGCAAAGGCACGGACTATCTCTTGGGTCCAACACATGAAGAGATGTTTACCCTGATGGTCAAGGGGGAGTACTCCTCTTATAAAGATCTTCCACTTGCTCTCTATCAGATTCAGACAAAGTATCGCGATGAGGCGAGACCACGCTCAGGAATTATCCGCGGCCGTGAGTTTGTGATGAAAGATTCGTACTCATTCGACCTGACCGATGAAGGACTCGTTGAGTCTTATCAGAAGCATCGCGCTGCATATATCAAGACCTTTGATCGCCTCGGCATGAAATACAACATCGTCTCCGCTGTAGCGGGAGCGATGGGCGGTTCTTCCTCTGAAGAGTTCCTTGCGCCATGCAATACAGGCGAAGATACTTACGTCTTATGTCCACAGTGTGGCTATGCAGCAAATGTTGAAGCGATGACAACAAAGGTTGCTCCAGCAGATGCATCTCAGGTTGGAGCACTTGAAGTCTTTGACTCTCCGAATACCCCAACGATTGATTCGCTCGTTGAGCTTCTTAACTCAAAGTTTGGTGGCGGTTACACAGGTGCTTCAACTCTCAAAAATGTGATGTTAATGGCAGATGACTCAGCTATCTCTGTTGTTGTTCCGGGTGATCGTGAAGTTGATATCAAGCGTATGCAGGCAAATATGCCTGGAGTCAATGAAGTTCGAGTCTTTGAAGAGGCAGATTTTGCAAAGTTCCCTGGATTAGTGAAGGGGTATATCGGCCCGCAGGATGCAAAGAAGAATGGCATCACCGTGTATGCAGATCCACGAATCGCTCCGGGTACATCATGGGTTACGGGTGCTAACGCTAAAGATAAGCATGCTCTCAACGTTGTTAATGGTCGTGATTTCGAGGTAGACCACTACATCGAAGCGGTGCAGATTCGTGAAGGTGATTCATGCCCACAGTGCGACACAGCGGTAGTCATCGATCGTGCGATTGAGATCGGCCATATCTTCCAGCTCGGTCGTAAGTATGCGCAGGCTCTTAATCTGACAGTGCTCGATCAGAATGGCAAGAGCCAGGTAGTCACAATGGGCTCATACGGAATCGGTGTATCCCGCGCTGTTGCTGCCATTGCAGAACAGACACACGATGAGATCGGACTCTCGTGGCCAGTCGAGGTCGCACCTGCAAAGGTTCACGTTGTGGCAACTGGTAAAGAAGATTCTGTCTTTGAGGCATCAGAGAGAATCGCCGCAGAGTTAGAGTCACGTGGAATTTCAGTGATGCTCGATGATCGTCGCGGCACAAGCCCGGGCGTAAAGTTTAAGGATGCAGAGTTAATTGGTATTCCAATCATCGTCGTAGTGGGCAAGGCTCTCGAGCAAGGCAATGTTGAGATCCGCGTTCGCAAGAGTGGCGATAAGTCTGAGGTAGCAGTCGGCTCTGCTGTTGATGAAATTGCAAAGACTTTAGCCTCGATTAAGTAACGTGTTCTACGACCTCTCGCTCATCTCCTTCCTCCTCCTTGTGGTGGCGATGTTCTCTGCCGGCTTTGTCGATGCAATCGCTGGGGGAGGAGGGCTGATTCAGACTCCTGCGATGCTTCTCACTTTTCCTGATCGCAATCCTGTATCGGTAGTGGCAACATCAAAGACTGCAGCATTCTTCGGTACGACAACTGCTGCAATAAAGTATCGCCGCTCTATTAAGACAGATCCCAAGTTGTTACTTACGATGGTTGTTCCTGCATTTATCGGTGCATGCTTTGGCGCACTGATGGCCTCTCATGTCTCACCTGAAGGATTTAAGAAGGCAATCTTCTTCATGATGATTGCGATATTTATCTACACGTGGAGCAAACCACAACTCGGTGCCGCTCATGTTGAGAAATACTCACAGAAGAAGCTCTTCACAA
>JBFYJI010000003.1:0-70794 GCA_041311505.1 Candidatus Nanopelagicales bacterium
GTCAGTTCAGCAACTGCTGCTGCTTTATCTGGGCGAGCCATTCGGTTCACCTTTCCTGTTACTTAGTGACCACCGGCAATAAAAAAATCCGTGACGCGTAAGAGCGCACGGATTAACGTGAACACCTACGCGGGCTGAGATTCCTCAATTATCTTGATCCTTGCGGGCCAAGACCTGCGGTCTTTGGTTATGGCCCAAGTCTATGGGCAGGTCTAGAAAAGACAAAATCCGCCCGGTTGCCCGAGCGGATCTGGTCTTAATTCAGCTTAGTTAGCAGCTGGCTCACGAACCAGGTTTGGATCTACCTGGATACCAGGGCCCATAGTTGTTGAGATAACTGCCTTGCGGATGTAGCGACCCTTTGAAGAGTTTGGCTTCACACGGAGAACTTCTTCGATAGCTGCTGCATAGTTATCTGCAAGCGCATCAGCTGAGAATGAAGACTTTCCGATGATGAAGTGGAGGTTTGAGTTCTTATCAACGCGGAACTCGATCTTTCCACCCTTGATGTCGTTAACAGCCTTAGTGACATCAGTTGTCACTGTTCCTGTCTTTGGGTTTGGCATCAAACCACGCGTTCCGAGCACCTTTCCAAGACGGCCCACCTTAGCCATCAAGTCTGGAGTTGCTACAACAGCGTCGAAGTCCAAGCGACCCTTTGAGACCTCATCGATGAGTTCATCTCCACCGACGATATCTGCACCAGCTGCGCGAGCTTCTTCAGCACGCTCACCATTCGCGAAAACCAAAACGCGAGCGGTCTTACCGGTTCCGTGTGGCAAGTTCACAGTTGAACGAATTGCCTGGTCTGCCTTCTTTGGATCAACGCCGAGAACGAGAGCAACTTCTACAGTAGCGTCGTATTTAGTTGTTGATGTTTCCTTTGCAAGCTTTACTGCCTGAAGTGGTGTGTAAAGGTGATCCTTCTCGACCTTTGCTGCCGCTTCGTTGTACTTCTTTGAGCGCTTCATTTCTTCCTTCTTTCTACACTCTCTCGAGTGAGTTCGGGTTGTGGTTTGCGAACCAGCGCGGTTCTTCCACGTACTACTGGATATTAATTTTTATTGCTTAAGCAGAGACAGTGATTCCCATTGAGCGAGCTGTACCTGCGATGATCTTTGCAGCAGCTTCAATGTCATTTGCATTGAGATCTGCCATCTTTGTTGTTGCGATCTCCTTGACCTGAGCCATGGTGATGTTTGCAACCTTTGTCTTATGTGGAACAGGTGAGCCCTTTTCGACACCTGCAGCCTTAAGGATGAGACGTGATGCTGGTGGAGTCTTTGTAATGAAGTCGAATGTGCGATCTTCATAAACAGTGATCTCAACCGGGATGATCTGACCCTTCTGGCTTTCAGTCGCAGCGTTATACGCCTTGACGAACTCCATGATGTTTACGCCGTGCTGACCGAGCGCTGGACCTACTGGTGGAGCAGGTGTAGCAGCGCCAGCTTGGATCTGGAGCTTGATGAATCCAGATACCTTCTTCTTTGGTGCCATTTTTATCTCTTTTCTTGGTTTTCTCTTGAAAAATTAAACGATCTTCTGAACCTGGTTGAAGCTGAGCTCTACCGGTGTCTCGCGACCGAAGATAGATACCAATACCTTGAGCTTTGACTGCTCTGGCATGATCTCTGAAATATTTGCAGGGAGCGTTGCGAATGGACCATCCATCACAGTGACTGACTCACCGATCTCGAAGTCGACATCCTTGACCTCAACCTTGTCGCCCTTCTTAGATGGACGTGGTGCAAGAATCTTCTCGACCTCATCCAATGAGAGTGGGCTTGGGTTATGGGCATTTCCTACGAAACCTGTAACGCCAGGTGTATTACGTACTGCAGACCATGACTCATCTGTGAGATCCATACGTACGAGAACATAACCTGGGTAGACGTTGCGCTTTACAACCTTGCGAGCGCCGTTCTTGAACTCAACAACTTCCTCTTCAGGAACTTCTACCTGGAAGATGTAATCCTCCATGTTGAGTGTGTGGATACGGTTGGCAAGGTTGCCCTTTACCTTCTTCTCATATCCTGCGTAAGAGTGAATTACATACCAATCGCCAGCAGCTGATGCCAATGTGCGACGGAACTCTGCATTTGGGTCGTTCTCATCTGATGTGAGATCGCCATCTTCATCTGAAGCGAGAGCGAGCTCTGGCTCAGTTGGTGCAACAGGAGCTTCTATCTCTTCAACAGCTGGAGCTGCGATCTCATCTGCATTTGCGATGAGCGCTGCTTCAAATGCGTCGTGCTTAATATCTTCAGTCATGGCTACCCCTTACCCGAATACCCAGAAGACGACCTTGGTGAGAACCAAGTCGAAGATCGAGACTACGGCGATGATGAATGCAACGAAGACGAGCACAACAGAGGTGTAGGTAGTCAACATCTCGCGTGTAGGCCATACGACCTTCTTGAGCTCGTTAACAACCTGGCGATAGAAGAGACCTACGCGTGCGAAAACGTTGAGCTTGCCCTCGGAGTGTTCCGATGACTTCTCTACTGCTTCACTCATGCTCTTACCTTTTCTCTTATGTTCTCTAGTACTTCGCTACTGCATTACTACTGGATGGTGCTTGTCTTGCAGGGCAAGAGGGACTCGAACCCCCAACCGGCCGCTTTGGAGACGGCAACTCTAGCCAATTGAGCTATTGCCCTTCGCGAGAGATTTTTGGCGCGCCAAGGCGAGGAAAAGATTTCTCGTGAGCCTCGAAGTGTAGAGGCTGGGGGTGGTGCGAGTAAAACCGGCCCCTTGGCTCCACCCCGTCTCCAGGCGGATAAATGTGAGAGGCATCCCTTTTCGCTCACGCCTGACCAACGGGCGAGTAGCTCGGCTGATAGGGCAGACTTACGCTCATGAGCAGAATTTCAGCCCGCATCGCAGCTATCGCAGAGTCAGCCACCCTTGCAGTCGATGGAAAGGCCAAGGCCCTCAAGGCTGCCGGCCGTCCAGTGATCGGCTTCGGAGCTGGCGAGCCAGACTTTCCCACACCTTCTTATATTGTCGAAGCAGCGGCGGAGGCGGCAAAGGTTGTCGCAAATCATCGCTACACACCGACGCCAGGTCTTCCTGAACTTCGCCAGGCAATCGTTGATAAGACTAAGCGCGATTCACATTACGAGATCACTGTCGATCAAGTTCTTGTTACAAATGGTGGCAAGCAAGCTGTCTATCAAGCATTTGCAACAATCATCGATCCAGGTGATGAGGTAATTCTTCCTGCGCCATATTGGACAACATATCCAGAGGCAATCAAGTTAGCTGGTGGTAAAGCTGTTGAAGTATTTGCAGATGAGACACAGAACTATCTCGTCACTGTTGATCAACTCGAGCAAGCGCGCACAGGAAAGACAAAGGCGCTCTTGTTCTGCTCACCTTCAAACCCAACAGGTTCTGTCTACTCTGCAGAGCAGGTAAAGGCGATTGGCGAGTGGGCGCTCAAGCACAACATCTGGATCATCGCTGATGAAATCTATGAGCACCTTCTCTATGACGGCGCAAAGGCACCATCAATGCCTGTTGCTGTTCCGGGTCTTGCAGATACAACAATTATTCTCAACGGTGTTGCAAAGACTTATGCGATGACAGGATGGCGTGTGGGTTGGATGATTGGTCCAAAGGATGTCATTAAGGCAGCGACAAACTTGCAATCGCACCTCACATCAAACGTTGCAAACGTTTCACAGCGTGCAGCGATCGCAGCTCTTACAGGCAATCTCGATGCAGTCCATGAGATGGGCGTTGCATTCGATCGTCGCCGTAAGTTAATCGTCTCTTTGCTCAATGAGATTCCAGGAATCGATTGTCCAACTCCACAAGGTGCTTTCTATGTATATCCATCAGTAAAGGGCGTACTCGGAAAATCTATCCGTGGAAAGGTTGCTAATACCTCTGCAGAGCTTGCAACAATCATCTTGGATGAGGTTGAGGTTGCAGCAGTGCCTGGTGAGGCTTTCGGACCTTCTGGCTATCTTCGCTTCTCCTACGCCACCAGCGATGAAGATATCGTCGAGGGCATTGGACGCATCAAAAAGCTTCTTACAGAGTAATTAAAGGGTCACTCCCACAAGATTTACCTCGGCTTCAAGGGTTATTCCAAATTCATCTCGTACGCTCTTCTGAATAAGTCGCGCTAACTCGCAGATATTTTCTGCGGTCGCCTCTCCCGAATTTGTAAGAGCGAGAACATGTTTTGTTGAGACTCTCGCGCCACCAAGTGATTGCCCTTTACAGACTCCTGATTTTTCAATAAGCCATGCAGCGCTTGTCTTTACGCGACCATCAGCCATCGGCCACTTCGGTGCGCCTTCTGGAAGTTGTGATGCAGCTTCTGCGGAGATGATGGGATTTGTAAAGAAAGATCCGGCTGACCATGAATCTTGATCGGCGCTATTAAGCAACATGCCTTTAGAGGCACGAAGCTCCATCACAGCCTTACGCACTTCAACGACTGGAGCCTTCTCCCCTACCACAATCTTCAACTTTGCGGCGAGCTCTGCATATGTAATAGGTGTTGAAATTTCTCCTCTGCGCAATTGAAATTGGACAGAGAGAACTACATAGCGACCTGGGTTTCTCTTAAAGTGCGAGTTGCGATATTCGAACTCGCACTCGGCATGGGTAAATGTCTTAATGGCTTTAGCGTGGCGATCGTATGTACGAACGCGTGTAATAAATTCAGATACCTCATGGCCATATGCGCCGATATTTTGTATCGGTGAGGCCCCTACAGTGCCGGGAATTCCGCTTAAAGTCTCAAGCCCAGCAAAACCACGGTTGATAGTTGTTGATACAAACTCATCCCAATCAATTCCTGCGCCCATCGTTAATGTGGCGCCACTGCATGCATCTACTTCAGATGAAGTCTCTGTATTGGCAATGTGAATGACGGTTCCGTCAAAACCCTTATCGGCAACGAGTACATTGCTTCCGCCACCGATAATCAAGATGGGTGAATCTCCAGATGCCTCAATCGCTGCGATGATCTCTGCCTCTGTTGAGACATGCACAATCTTCTTGGCAGGACCACCCACACGTAGTGATGTGTACTTATTAAGGGTGGTCATAAGCCTAGGTTACTTGGTTTGGCTTACCTGCGCGGGCTAAGAATTGCAGTCTTACCGCGGAAGCGCTCGAGGATGCGGTCGTAATTCTTCTTAGATTGAAGGTCGCGATACTCAGGATCTGAGTCGTAATAACCATGGTGGCGAGCCTGCTCGAGTGGGAGATCCATCTGAAGAAGGCGACCATTTGAATGACGAAGAGCTAATGAGAATTCGATATCGGCATTGCGATAGAAGAGTGCGCGGTTGTTAAATCCACGAGCAGCAAGTGCATCTTCGCGATGCATTGCGATGAAGTAGCTAAAGAGAACATCAACTTCGCCGGCGCCTTTATCATCAACGCTACGCCACTCATCGTCGAGGTTGATGAGGCCACCTTTCCAACCTACAGCGACATATTCACGCTTCTGTAGCTCTGCGAGAACGGGGGCAATTGCATCTCCCGTAAAGCGAGTAGATGGATCCATGATGACAATAAATTCGCTAGTCACATTACGGAGCAGGGCATTAGCGTTCTCGCCCCATCCAAAGTTTTCGGTGATAACAACAAGTGAGGTGCGGGCATCGAGCTCATCAGCAAGCGCCCCAGCCTCACCTAGAACCACCATCGCAATTGCACATTCACTATGCGCCTTGATACTGCGAATGGTCTCGATAGCATCTTCATGGAAGCCATCGATAATCATCGCAACAGTTATTGGATATTTACCGGAGTGGATAGATTTCACATCACGGGTAGATGCATATGTTGGAAAGCGCTTCTTGGGGCGTAATTCATATCCCCCGGCCACATCAACAACTTCAAAGCCCTTTGCGGCTATCTCAAAGCGAAGACGATCAGACTCTGCAAAGTTCTTTTCAGCGCGGGCTGATTGTCGAGCTCTTGCTAGCTCGTGAACTTCTTCTGGTGCGCTCATAGCGCAACGACAGCCTTAGCCATTCCTAAAACTTTTACCCCAGCAGATGTTGCAGAGAGAGCAAGTGTTGCTTTTCCATCGACAACATCGCTGACTGTTGCAGAGACTGTGAGATCTACATCAAGCCCCGCAGGAACAATTACTGGCTTTGTAAAGCGACCACCGAATTCGAGAACCTTCTCAGAGCCACCTGCGATATCCGAGACATATTTGCCAACAAGAGCCATAGTGAGCATTCCGTGCGCAATCACGTCGGGAAGTCCAACAGACTTTGCAAAAGTTTCATCTTGATGAATGGGATTCTGATCACCGCTTGCATCGGCATACTGCTTCAGCAGCGCGCGATTGACGAAGAAGACCTTCTCTTCTAATACTTGATCTTTAATCATGCGCGAATCACCAACGTTGACCATGATGAAACGAGGAGCTCATCGGCAGTTGAGATATCAGAGCGAACAGAGATGATCTCGTTACCAGCAACTTCGCGAGCGCTCTCGATAGTGGAAGAACAGGTAACAACATCGCCCGCTTTGATGGCGCGCTTGATTTCAAATCGCTGATCGCCATGGACGAGGCGATCCCACTTAATTCCAACTTCAGGGCTGGTCAGGATTACCTCAGATTGTTGGAGTGAGATGCGGATAGAGAAGGTAGGTGGTGCAACAGTTGTATTGGTTTCTCCGACAACGGCGCAGAAGGCATCGATCTCAGATTGAGAAATGGTGATTGACTCTGTACCAGGAAAGGTACGCCCGATTGAATCCGGGCTAATCATTAGCGAGTTTCGCGGTGAAGAGTTGAAGACTTGCAACGTGGACAGAACTTCTTGAGCTCCATACGGTCTGGATCGTTGCGGCGGTTCTTCTTAGTGATGTAGTTACGCTCTTTGCAATCCACGCATGCCATGGTGATCTTTGGACGAACGTCCGCGCTCTTGCTTGCCATGGTGTTACTCCTTCGTGATTGGTGCGCTCAGATTACCCGAGCACCCTGATTTGGTGAAATTGAGCGTGTGTGGCGCTCTCTTACTTGTAGCGGAGGCGGGATTTGAACCCACGACACAGCGATTATGAGCCGCTTGCTCTACCAAGCTGAGCTACCCCGCCAAGACCTTGCTATTGAGTTGTACTGCGAGCCCCCCACCGGAATCGAACCGGTGACCTTTTCCTTACCATGGAAACGCTCTACCGACTGAGCTAGGGGGGCAGTGGTAGAGGCGTCAGTCTAAGGGTTGAGCGTGGAAAGTAAAAATTAGCCCTTGGTGGAGCCGAGGGTAAGGCCGGCTACGAACTGCTTGCGCAGTACGAAGAAGACAATCAATGTAGGAAGGGCTGCGATCATCGCTCCAGCTGCCAGCAGGTTGTAGTCGGTCACATATTCACCGGTGAGGCGACCGAGAGCTGAGGTAATTGGTCGCTTGCTATCACTGGAGGTGAGAACGAGAGCCCAGAAGAAGTCGTTGTAGATCCAGGTTGTCATCAAGACTGTAAGGGAAGCGAGAGCTGGGCGGAGCAGCGGCAAGATGATGTTGAAGTAATGGGTAAAGACTGAGGCGCCATCAATCATCGCTGACTCAGAGATCTCTTTTGGAATCGTCTTCATATAAGAGCTGAGAACGAATGTTGCAAAGCCCATCTGGAATGCAACGTGAATGAGGATGATTCCCCAATGTGAGTCATAGAGAAATCGACGATCTCCGACTGCATCACCGATAGCGAGATACATCTTAAAGAGCGGGATAAAGATGAGCTGACCTGGCAAGAGGTTGCCTGCTGTAAAGAAGAGAAGGAGTGCAACGTTTGCCTTGAAAGAGTAGCGAGAGACAACGAATGCCATCAATGATCCCAAGAAGAGTGTGAGCACAACAGCTGGGATTGTGATGATTGCAGTGTTGGTGAAGTAGAGCGGAAGATTCATTCGACGGATTGCATCGAAGTAATTTTGAAGGTTGAGGTGCTCTGGGAATGAGAAGACTCCGTTAGCCTCAAGATCTACATATGGACGTAGTGATGAGTAGAGAGTCCATACAAGTGGAAATATCCAGAGCAGTGCAAAGAAACCGATGAAGAGTGAGATGAGGGCATCTTTGCGCTTCTGACGATCGCGATACTCTTTATTAACAACAATCGTTGACATTACTTGACATCCTCCTTAAATGATTGGCGGAGGTAGGCGATGATCGGTCCGATTGAGAGGATGAAGAGGATCGTTGCGTAAGCTGCGCCCTTCATCGACTGACCTTCACCTGAGATGTTCTGGAAGACGAGTGTTCCGAGGATTGGGACTTGAGCACCTGATGTTCCATAAATAATGTAGACGATATCGAAGGCGCGGAGTGATTCGATGATCGTAATCACGAGAACGATGATGTTAACCGGGCGCATCGTAGGCAAGATGATCTTGCGGAATGTCTCCCACTCTGTGGCGCCATCGAGCGCTGCAGCCTCACGGAGAGCTGGATCCACAGCCTTAAGGCCAGCTAAGTAGAGAAGCATGATGTAGCCGATATGTCGCCACGATGCCATCACCAAAATGACATAGAGGTTCCAGCGATCATCGCCGAAGAATGAGATCGGGTTGGTGATGTCCTTACCTAAAATTCCATTGATAAATCCATCTGGGCGCAACATAAAGTTCCAGATGATTCCGGTGACTGCAAGTGAGAGCACCACAGGGATGTAATACGCGGTCTGGAAGAAAGCATGTCCGCGAATCTGGCGATCGATCTGGTAGGCGAGCAATACACCTAGAGGTGTTGCAATCAAGCCAAACCATGCAAGCCAGATGACATTGTCTTTAAGAGCTGACCAGAAGACTGGTGTTGAGAAGAAGATGTTGTGATAGTTAGCGAAGCCAGCCCACTTGATATCCGAGATGTGGATGCCGGTCCAATATGTAAATGAGAGCCCGATAGTTGCTATCGCTGGGATCCATACGAGGAGAAGGTGGAGCGCGGTCGGGACACCGATAAATGCGCCGAGAGTTAATCGATCCTGCGGGGAAAAGGCTCGACGGCGACTAACTTTAGAAGTGTCTTTGTTAGCCGCCGTCGAGTTCATACCTTCACCTTATCTCTAATAGTTCTTAATTGTCTTGTGAGAATAAATTCTCTTTCAATTAATTATTAGAGCTCTGGAAGTGCTTCCCACTGTGCCTGAAGAGAATCAACAATCTTGTTGACATCCTTAGGGTTCTTGTACCAAGACTGGATAGCTGGGCCAACAACTGGGCCAGCGAAGTCTGGACGTGTATCGCGATCCAAGAACTGAGTGATGTACTTAGCTTGGCTCATAACGTTGAGCTGCTGCTTCTGGAACGCATCGTATGTTGATGTGTCCTGGTTCTTGTTAGCAGATGTCATAGGAATTCCGGTATCAAGCATTGCCTGCATACCTTCCTTATCACCAGCAAACTTGATGAAGTCCTTACCGACCTCAACGTTTGCACCGTTAGCAGCTACGCAGAAACCATCGATTGGTGCATCGATTGTGTCAACGCCGTGCTCTGGGTTGATCTCTGGGAATGGAACGATCCATAGATCGTCGTAATCTTCCTGTGACTTCTCCTTGAAGTTTCCACCGAACCATGAACCCATAAGAGTTGATCCAGCCTTCTTCTGAAGGAGGAGCTGCATAGCGCCATCCCACTCGAGGTCAAGAACGTTCTTATTTGTGTATGGAAGGAGGAGCTCCCACTGCTTGAAGACGTCGATAACGCGCTGATCTGTCCACTTCTCACGGCCTGCGAGGAGGTCAACGTGGAACTGGTAGCCGTTAAGACGAGCGTTGATGATGTCGAATGTTCCCATTGCTTCCCAGCCGCCCTTATCGCCAGCTGCAAAACCAACAAGACCCTTCTTCTTCATCGCATCGAACATCTTGAGCATGTCATCGAATGTTGCGATGTTCTCTGGATCGAGTCCGAGCTCCTTCACCATTGACTTGCGGTAGTGAAGACCCCATGGGTACCAAGACTGTGGAACGAAGTACTGCTTTCCATCAAGACCAGTAGATGCGATCTTGTATGAATTGTCGTACTGGCTGTCGAGATCCTTCCAGACATCTGAGAGATCTGCGAGGAGACCCTGCTCTGCAAAGAACTGCATGCGATAGCCAGCCATCCACTGGAATGCATCATCAGGTGTTCCCTGAAGATACTGTGAGAGGTTGTTCTGGAATGCATTTGACTCTGTTGCGTTATATGTAACTTTGTTGCCTGACTTCTTCTCATATGCAGCAACAAGACCCTTGAGCTGCTTTGTAGGAGATTCATCAACTGTACGCGCGCCGAATGACATTGGTCCTGATGCCTTAGATCCGCATGAAGAAAGAACTGTTGCTCCTCCTGCGATTCCGATACCACCCAATGCAGCACCCTTAATGAGGGTACGACGTGATACTCCGTTTTGTTCTACTGACATTTATGTCCTCTAACTTTCCGGAAAGTGAAACCTTGTACAAGGTTGCGTCGGCGCAATCGTCGACACACGGAAAATCTAAGCCTGGAAGGGTGGTCAGACCAGAGAGTTTCAATAACGAAATGGTTACTTTTACGCGTAAAAACCATCCCAAAAATCGAGAATTGGTGGCTATTTGCAGAAAATTGCAGGTCTGCTGAGAGTTATTGGATATCCCACCAGATAACCGCCAATTTACGGCGCTCTGGCATCGGATGTTCGGCGATAAAGGCATCGATCTCGCCCTGTCGAGACTCTGGGAGGCAGAGTCGGCGGCGGATAAAGCCATTGGCTCCATCCACCTGCTTATCCAGGAGGATCTCGCCATCACAATATTCAATAGTGGCGTTAATGCCAATCTCTTTGAGGACATCGATGAGATCTCCGGCGACAGGAACGCTCGGACGGATGAGATTCCAGAAATGTTTCCACCCCTCGTTCATATTCGACATCGGATGGATAACTGGAACCTCTAAGACAACTCTCTTGCGTGCATGCGAATTCAAAGCCTGAAGAAATGGCACGATATTGCCAACATTGAATGCAACGTGATGAACAGTAACGACATCTGCAACAGGCGTCTTATCTGCAACATCTGGCCATTGTCCGAGATAACTCTCAGAAGTGACACCGTACTTCTTCGCATTTGCAGTGAAGAGATCGAGCATCGCTTCTTGCTCATCAACTCCAATGACATGTCCTGCTGGTGGCGTAATACCGAATGCCCCAATGCCGCCTCCGCATCCGATATCAAGAACAGTGCCACCGGTAGGCATCGCCTCACGTGCACGTTGGTGCGAGAGAGAATCTTTAATAACGTCAGGAATTTCAAAGAGTGCAGGTGGGTGGATCCATGGCTTCTCAACAGCTTGATCCAAAATCTCTTGAGGTATCGCCCAGAGCGCTAAGTCACTTTTCCACTTCTCTGCAGCACTAGTCATTACTTCACTTCTTCGCTTGCTCTTCGGCAATCTGCTTACGGATATCTTCCATATCGACGCCTTTAATAGCGGTAATCAACTCTTCCAACGATGGCGCAGGCAGCGCACCTGCCTCGCGGAAGAGTAAGACTCCATCACGAAATGCCATCAAAGTGGGTATCGAGGTGATGCCTGCAGCGCCTGCGAGAGCTTGCTCTGCTTCGGTATCAACCTTTGCAAAGATCACATCTGGGTGCTTCTCCGATGCCGCTTCATAGACCGGTCCAAACATTTTGCATGGTCCACACCATTCAGCCCAGAAATCTACAAAGACAATAGGAGATTCAAGGATGAGCTTCTCAAACTCCTTCTCACCGACATTGACTGTAGCCATTATTAGCTCTTTTTGAAGAGCTTGCTCAAGAAACCTGGCTCTTTTGGATCATTCTGGTGACCCTGGCAGCGCTGTGCTTTAGGAACGCCTTTGAGGGCGATCTCAATGTGGTTTCCACATCCTGCCCATGTAGCTTTTCCGCACTTACGGCATGTTGTCTTATGGCACATCTTCTTCTCTTTTCTATTGGTTTTAACTTCTATTGAAATGCTGGTGAATGTGAATAGGTGAGATATCCACCGTCGAGGTTTGTTGCATCGAAGCCAAGTTCTTTCAGCAACATCGTTGCAGTGTGGCCGCGCTGGCCCACCTGGCAATTAACGAGGATTGGCTCCTTCTTAATCTCAGAGATTCGATTGCGAATCTCATCGACAGGAATATTGATTGCACCTGGGATTGTTCCTCGTGAGTATTCACTCGGTGTGCGAACATCGATCAGCTGATATCCCTTTTCGCGGAGTTCTTGAGTCTCATTCCATTGCGCGGTCTTCAGGAGACCACTCATCATGTTCTCTGCAATATAACCGAGCATATTTACGGGATCCTTCGCAGATCCAAATGGAGGAGCATATGCAAGTTCAAGATCTGCCAACTCTGGCGCGGTGATACCACCACGCATTGCAGTTGCAATGACATCGATTCGCTTATCGACGCCATCAATACCCACTCCTTGACCACCGAGGATTTCACCAGTCTTTGGATCAAAGATGAGCTTGAGTGCAATCTGCTTGGCATCAGGGTAGTAACCAGCATGGTTATTAGGGTGGGTGTGAATCACCATTAGGTCACGGCCTGCTGCCTTAAGGCGCTTCTCGTTCCAGCCTGTCGCTGCAATCATGAGATCAAATACCTTCACAATGGCAGTACCGATTGTCTTAATCGGGCGAGTTGTTCGGCCGGCAATATGGTCTGCAACTACACGTCCATGTCGATTGGCGAGATTTGCAAGAGGAACAAGCGTTGCAGAACCATCGAGTGCGTCAGTCTTCTCTGCTGCATCACCCACTGCATAGATATCAAGGTTGCTGGTCCGATTGAAATCATCAACCTGGATTCCGCCGCGCTCGCCGATGGTCAGTCCTGCTTCCTTCGCAAGAGAGGTATCTGGACGTACACCGATTGCCATAATGACGAGCTCAGCATCAAGTGCTGTCCCGTCGCTGAGAATCACAGATGTTTCTGTTACTTCTTTCGCGCTGACTCCAAGATGAAGCGAAATTCCATTCTTGCGCATCTCCTTAGCGACGAGCGTTGCCATCTCAGGATCGAGAGGTGCAAGAACTTGAGGGGCAGCTTCAACAACAGTAGTAGGTACTGCTTTATGGATTAAGTTCTCGGCGATCTCAACTCCGATAAATCCGCCACCGATAACAACTGCGCTCTTTGGTTTTGCATTGACTTTGGAGGCAATCTTCTCGACATCCTCCACAGTGCGAAGGGTGAGAGCTCTTTCAATTCCAGGAATTGGAGGGACTACAGGAGAAGCGCCCGGGCTGAGGATCAGCTTGTCGTAGGAAAGGGTGTACTCCTCCCCCTTCTTCCAATCCTTCACAGTGACAGTCTTTGCCGCAGGGTCGATAGAAATTACTTCCGTTAAAACTCGAACGTCCAGAGAGAATCGCGCGTGGAGAGATGCAGGAGTCTGAAGTAAAAGTGCATCTTCTTCTTCAATGACGCCACCGACATAGTAAGGAAGTCCGCAGTTTGCATAGCTGACGTGGCCGCTCTTCTCAAGGACGATGATCTCTGCATCGGCATCGAGTCTTCTCATACGAGTTGCAGCAGACATGCCGCCTGCTACACCTCCAATAATGACTACGCGCATAATTACTGTGTCACCAATGGAAGGCCAGCCGCCTGCCATACCTGGATTCCACCATCAAGGTTGAAGAGCGATGTAAAGCCTGCATCTGCCATCTTTCCCACTGCAATACCTGAGCGGCGTCCGCTATGGCAGTAGACAGCGTATGTCTTGCTCTTATCAAGCTTGGCAATATCTCCATCAAATGTCATGCCCTCAACATCGATATTGATCGCACCTTCGATATGGCCAGAGTAGAACTCACCAGCTGAGCGAACATCGAGAATAACCACGCCAGCTTCTTTCGTTTTTGCCTGAAACTCAGTTGCACCGAGGTTGGTAGCAGCACTTGAACCACATGAGGTAAGTGCAAGGGTGGATGCAAATAGAACTGCAATTAATCTCTTCATTATCCTTTTCTCTCTACTTTAGGCAAGGCTCAAGAAGAGCTTCTGGAGCTTCTCTTGTACCGCTTGATTGTTATTCTTGTTATCAACAATGCACTCTTTAAGGCTGGTTGAAATGAGGGTAAAAGCTGCTGTATTGACTGCCTTATTGACGGCAGCCATCTGAGTGACAATCTCATCGCAATTGCGTCCATCTTCAAGCATGCGAATTACCGCAGCAAGTTGTCCGTGTGCCCTCTTCAATCTCTTGGAGATTGCTTCGAGTTGTTCGGCATCTTGCAATACGTGGGTGGGTTCTTTCTTTGTTGCCACTGTTAATGATCCCCTTTGAAAATCATCGCAACCATTTTGAGGTTGAGGGCTATAAATCTCCACAACTGCATAAAGATGTTCTTGCGCATCTTGAGAGTCTTCTTGATGGGACGCGGTGCGCCAGAGAGGTCAGCAAAGTTATCCATTGTCTTCTCCTATTCTGGAATCAAGAACCAGAGCGGTCTTGCCTTCGCCTTGTAGATGAACATGATGTGGAGCATGTACTTAATCCAGTGCCCCGCCAATCCGATCTCCCCAAAAGTGTCCTTGGAAGAGCGGCCCACACCGGGGAATCTCTCGTAATCGGGAACAACTGGATACATCGTCATCGCAGCTGCGGATCCATTCGTGAAACCCGCACCAGCAGATGCCACACATGCAGCGCCCATATTGGCCATTGATGCTTCATGAACTTTCGCCTTTGCCCCACGCTTAATCTGATCGATGATTGTGAGTGCAGCTGTCTTGCCCATAACGCCTGAAGGCATTCCTGTTCGAGGTGGAGATGGAGCGATGAGAGTTCCTGTCGCACTTGTACGTGGTTTGGAAATTTGATGAGGTGGCGCAAATGCGATTCCAACTGCGAAGACATTTGGAAAGGCAGGGACCTGATAGGTCGTTGGCCAATCTTCTGCTCGCCACTCTTCATATGGCTTTGGAGTGTAGTTAGCGTCGACCTTCATAAATCCGCTAGGAGCAAATATTTCACTTGAAATATCCTCGCCCGCCTTATTGAAAGCCTTGAGATCTGCACCCCGAAATGGTGGCAAGAGCATCGCAAAGTCAAAGGTGAGAGTGCGCTTTACTCCATCAAGCTGTTCGTAGTGAATGAGGCCTGGTTCAACCTTTGATACATGGGATTGAAGGATTGCTTTTACTCCGCGCTCTAGGAATAGAGATTCAGTCCATAATTTCGAGTTAGTTTCAAAGCCGCGCTGCGCGAAAGACATTCCACCAACACCAAAATCTCCGAGCTCATATTCATTGGTGAGATAGATGACCTCAGCAAGATCGCGCACTCCTGCTTGGACTAATTCATGCTCGACATTGAAGGTGTATTCAAATGCAGCACCTTCACATGTGCATGTACCGTGGCCGACGCCAATGACGAGGCGCTGCTTCTCTCCAGCCTTGAGCTTTGCAATAACTTCCTTGAACTTTTCAGCAGCCTCTAGCGCATGGCCAGCGGTGCATACCGAGACAGTGTGTCCATCAGGTCCAAGACCTTCAGTTGCTGCGAAATTGAGCTTTGGTCCAGTTGCATTGATGAGATAGTCGTACTCAATCTTTCCTTCTTGACCAGCCTTCTCAGGAGACGTGTATTTAATTGTTACGTAGCCTCTGGAGTGATCCTTATCGCCCTCTGGGTGAATTGAAGTACCTAGAGCTTGGTGGAACTCGATTCCTTTGCGCTTATAGATCGGCGCCAATGGGAATGTCACCTGTTCTGCGCTCATCTTGCCGACACCCACCCAGATATTGGAAGGAATCCAATTCCATTTGGAGTTGGGCGTCACCATGACAACTTCATGGCCTTTTCCAAGCGAGCGACGCAGATGAAGCGCAGCCGTGTGACCCGATATACCTGCTCCTAAGATGACTACGCGCGCCATTGCACTCTCCGCCTTAGGCCTTTAGTTGCACTTACAGATCTGGTCGTCTGAAAGGCCGCGAAGGGCATCATCAATATGACCGCCACATCCTGACCAGGTGTACTTCTTACAACGATCGCAAACTACGCGTGAACACATTTGAAATCCCCTTTAAATAGTAATTTACCTATACCCCTAGGGGTATAGGTAAAACTGTAGCAGAGGGTTTCAGCTTTGGCTACTAGCCTCCCTCGACCTGGTCGTTAAGCGCTGGGGCTGTGTAATCGAGGGTATCTGCAATGATTTCGAGGTTAGAGACGATTGATAAGCCCTTCACAATCTGGGCTTGCTCTACCTTCTCATTGTTTTCGACGAGGATTCTTGTCAGGGTATTAAGAGCGTCCCGAAGATCTTCTGTAGGGCTCTTCTTCGCACCCACGATCTCCTCAGGATCTTCTATATGTGCTGTGAGCGCATAGCTGGCTGCAGAGAGTGCAACCGCCATCTCCTTCCGTGCAATCTCAGCTACGCCCCGATCGATCGATGTATCAAAGAGGGTGCGAGAGATGACTCGTATCTGAACAAGGGTATGTTCAATGGCCAAACTATCCAGAGATGCCTTCTCAGCCTCTTCTCGCTGATTAATCCTGATCCAGCGAGAGTAGCCCTTTGCTTCGCTAGTCTGCATACGAAGTTCGGGAAGTTTGCGAACAAGTGCTCGGGCACGAGCGAGCCAATGTGCTGCTTCACTCTCTTGTAAACCGGAGGCTACGCCCTCAGACATCTCCGCCAAGATCTGTGCACCCTGCATACCTAGTTGGTTGAGAAAATCATATGTGCGGTCAATGGGAGTCTTGGGATGGGAGAAGTAGGAGAAGACAATTCCTGTGAGCGCACCAATGAGAGTTGCAGAAAGTCTTGCTGCAACAGTGCTTTCAGAGAGTCCAGGACCAATAATGATCATGGCTACCACTGGGACATTGACTGAGGCGATACTTCCCAACTTTAAGAGAGCGGCAAGTATTGAACAGATAAGAATTGTGAGACCAATAGAGAGGAAGCCAAGCCCCAAGAAGTGCACATTGACTGTTGCAACGATTGCACCAATAAAGTTACCGATAATCTGGCCAGCACCTTCACGCAGTGATCGATGGAGGCTGATGCGGATGGTGAGCGTGGCAACAATTGCCGCAACTATCCCGCCTCTTCCCCCAAGCTGATTACCGATAAGCCAGGCGGTTGCTCCAGCAAGGCTTGCGACAGCTATCTGTCGATACCAGAGCAGATCCCTAAACATTACTTTTCTTCAAGAACAAGTGATACAGAGTTAATGCACCAGCGCTGATCTGTTGGGACGTCATATCCCTCACCCTCAAAGACATGGCCGAGGTGAGAGTCACATTTAGCGCAACGCACCTCTGTGCGGATTCGAGGCGCCATTGATCGATCTTCAAGGAGGCGAACAGAATCTTCTGCAGTCGGTGCATAGAAAGAAGGCCAGCCGCATCCTGAGTGAAACTTTGTCTCTGAGCGAAAGAGTTCATTGCCGCAGGCCTTACAACGGTAAGAGCCGATCGTCTCTGTGTCGGTGTATTCGCCCGTAAATGCTCGCTCGGTTGCGCCCTTACGAAGCACCTCGTATGAGAGTGGGTCGAGCTTTGATGCAAGCTCTTCCTCATTGAGATTGGCTGGGTTTGAAATCTTCTCCATGCCCTAACTTTAGAGCTAAACTCTCAAATATGAGTTGGCAAGCACCAAGCGATAGTGATGTGAAGGCTCTTTTAGAGAGATCTACCAATGTGGCCATTATTGGCATATCTAATAAGCCTGACCGCGCCAGCTACCAGGTAGCAAAGTGGCTCCAAGAGAATTCACACTTCACTCTCTACTTTGTTAACCCTGCCATTGATGAAGTTCTCGGAGCTAAGACATTTCCATCGCTCTCCGAGATTCCAGATCAAATCGATATTGTCGATGTTTTCCGTAAAACCGAAGATTGCCCACCAGTTCTAGAGAAGGCAATCTCTGCCAAAGCAAAGGCCATCTGGCTTCAGTTAGGTATTGCCAATCAAGAGGTTGCAGAGAAGGCAACATCTCTTGGAATGGATGTTGTGATGGATCGCTGCATCAAGATTGATTACGCAAGATTAATTAAAGGCCAGTGACCTTTACCGCAGCGAGTGCAACGCCAGCGACAATTACCCATGCAATCATGCCCATCGCCATTGGGCGTGGACCGATTGCTCTAATCGCCTTCCAACGCACTCCCGAGCCGAGAGCTACGAGACCAGCACCTAAGAGCAACTTACTCGTAAAGACGATATCTGCTAGAAGTCGCGCATTAATCTCAACAAGGTTATGGAACGTTGCCACTGCAATAAATCCAAGTACAAAGTATGGAATTAAAGGAACCTTTGCTCCTGCAACTTCGCTCTTTCCTTGCGATGTCAGCCACTTACGGTGACGGATTGAGAGAATCAAGACAATAGGCGCCAAGAGGCAGACTCGAGCAAGCTTTACGACGATTGCATACTTATCTGCGCCATCGCCCCACACAGATGCTGTTGCAACAACTTGGCCCACATCATGTACAGCAGCTCCTGCCCATGATCCGAATTCGCGGGTATCGAGGTTGAAGATATGGCCAAGAAATGGGAGCAAGAAGATGGAGAGAGTGCCGCAGAGCGAGATAAGACCGATTGCATAGGAGGTCTCTTCTTCAGTTGCACGAGTCTGAGGCCTAATAGCTGCAACTGCTGTTGCACCACAGACACCAAAACCAACGCCGATAAGAAGACCGAGATCTCCCGACATCTTAAAGAGTTTGGAGAGTCCGAGAATGCCGAAGATCGTAAAGCTCACCACTATTGCAACGGTGATGACGCCTTTCAGACCGATCTCTTTGAGCGATGCAACGCTTACTTGTGCGCCAAGTAGTGCAACACCGATACGCATCAGAGTCTTGCTTGAGAGCTTGGTGGCGGGCGCTGCAAAGGCTGGCCATTGGATGAGGTTAGCTACGAGAAATCCAAAGGCAACACAGAGCGCAAGAGGGCTAATAGCTGATTGAAAATGGTTGATCTCAAATGCAATGGCAACTAAAACTGCAATAAGGGCAAAACCAGGTGCATAGCTCTTAACCATTTAGATTCCTAACTGTGCAGCAACTGCATCGGTGAATGTGATCGTATCTTCACGGTTGAGTTTTCCGGGATTAACTCGGTTTGATCCTGGGAGGCGTCCACCGGCACCTTTTACCTCGCTCGCAAAATCTGCAAGGCGGCTGTTATCGCCATCTACCGAAAGCTTTGAGGCATCGATGGCGATGACAAAGTGGGCAATCTCTTGTGGTGCTGAATCTTGATCGTGATTGAACATATCTGGAATGTTCTTGGAGAGAGTTGGGCCGATAAGAACACCGGTGAGCGATTCAACGAGAACAGCGAGGGCATATCCCTTTGCGCCACCGAGTGGAGCCAACATTCCTGCAAGCGCTTCCTTAGCATCGACTGTTGGGGCACCATCTTTTGTAAATGCCCAGCCTGGTTCGAGCTCTGCACCTGCCTGCGCCTTTGCCTGAATCTTTCCGCGGGCAACAGCACTGGTTGCAAGATCGACAACTGTTGGTGGCGTAGTTGGAATACCCGCAGCAAGTGGTGATGTGGAGAGAAGTGGCTTATTGCCTCCTGTTGGAGGCATCACAGCTGGACCTGTACTAAAGGCGATACCCACTAATCCTTGATCAATCATGGGCCAGACATAAATACCGAGTGCCCCGCAATGAGAAGAGCGACCCACACCAACAGCTGCGATGCCATTGATCTTTGCTCGCTCTGCTGCAAGAAGTGATGCGTGCTGAATCTGCCAATGACCTAAACCATCGTCGCCATCAAAGATCACCAAGCCGGGAAGATCGGTGACAATCTTGAGCTCTGCTGCAGGATTGATTCCGCCAGCTTTGAGGCGATCGAGATAGAAGGGAAGGCGCATCAGCCCATGGCTGCCAATCCCCCAGCGATCACTTGCAACAATTGCACGTGCGCTGACGGCAGCTTTCTCAGAGTTCATTCCAGCAGCGACTAGAAGTTCGGTCGCTTTATCTATTGCAGCCCCGACAGTTAGCTCTGCCATTAGCGAATGCTCTCCTTAATAGAACCAACTGCATTGACTGCTGCCTTACCGGTAAGCATTAACTCGATATTGTGAGTCAAGATTTCATTGATGCGTAGTTGGCTCTCTGAGGTAATGCCGGCGACATGGGGAGCAAGCACGACATTAGGAAGTGTCTCTAACTCTCCCACTGTAGGTGGCTCTTGCGCGCGCACATCGAGAGCGGCTCCAGAGATGGTCTTTGCTTTCAGTGCAGCGATGAGATCTGCTTCATTGATGACCTCACCTCTTCCGACATTGACGATGATTGAAGTGGGCTTCATCAAGGCGAGGGTCGAGGCGTTAATAGTGTTATTGGTCTGAGGTGTAGATGGCATATGAATACTGATGACATCGGCGCCCTTGAGGACATCCTCGAGAGAGCGCATGCTCATATTGAGCCCTGGAAGTCGTGGGTCATCAGCCTTTACAAATGGGTCATATCCCAAGACCGTGCAATTAAATCCTTGAATGAGGCGGGCGGTAGCCATACCTGTTGCGCCACATCCTAAGAGGCCCCATGTGAGACCTGAGAGCTCGCGACCAGGCGTGCGGATCCACTTTCCTTCGCGAGTTGCAACATCATGTGTGGGGATATTGCGCAGAAGTGCAAGCGCCAATCCCAGAGTCAATTCTCCAACGCTTACTGCATTGGCGCCGAGACCTGCAACAACAACTACGCCTGCAGCATCTGCAGCTTTAATATCGATATTGTCGAGACCCACGCCAGCGCGAGCAATCACTTTGAGGTGTGGCGCTGCAGCGATGATCTCGGCTGTGACCTGTGTTCGATTGCGAACGACAAGTGCCTGGGCATCCTTAATCTTCTCTTTAAGAAGCTCTGGGTTATTCCAGAGATCATCTTCACGAAGAATGGGGAAGCTCCTTCCCAACTTCTCGAAAGGAGCTCCCCATACATCTTCAGATATAAGTATCACGAAGTTATTTATCTTTTCTTCTCGTTAACCGAATCAAGCAGAGATATATAGCTTTGTGAATGTGTATTCGCGGTGACCCATTACCTCAGCGGTGCAGAGACGACCGTTTACTGTGCGCTCGATGACCTCCATCATCATGTCGCCAGCCTTGGTCAAGTCATACTCGTAACGAAGGAGGCCAGAGACATCGAGGTCCATATGCTCTTTCATGCTACGTGCAGTCTTGATATTTGCAGTCAACTTCAATACAGGGATGATTGGATTACCAATCACATTGCCCTGACCTGTTGGGAACAAGTGGATGACTGCGCCAGCAGCTGCCATGAGAGTTACGCACTCTGCTGCAGCTGAAGAGGTATCCATGAAGTAGAGACCCTGTTTACCGCGAGGTGGCTCTTGAGCAGGCTTGAGAACACCGACCACTGGAACAGAGCCAGTCTTTGCGATATTTCCAAGAGCCTTCTCTTCAATTGTTGTGAGGCCACCAGCGATATTGCCCTGTGTTGGCTGTGAGCCAAGAAGGTTTGCGCCAGTTGATTCGATGACCTTGATGTAGTTGTCATATGTCTGCTGGAACAAGTTGCGGCAAGCATCATCGATGCAACGATCTGCAATGAGGTGCTCTCCACCTGTGAGCTCTGATGTCTCACCGAAGAAGACTGTTCCACCCGCTTCAACCCAACGGTCAACAGCTTGTGATGTTGTAGGGCATGAGCCGAGGCCAGATGTTGTATCTGACTCACCGCACTTGATCGACATGATCATGTCGCCGATCTCTGCCTGCTCGCGCTGAAGCTCTGATGCATCCTGGAGGAACATCGCAGCAACGCGGCTTGCTTCAGCAATAACTTGGAGATCGCCCTTACCTTCGATAGAAAATGCCGCGACAGGCTTACCTGTTGTTGCGATTCCATCTGCAACTTTCTGTGTCCACTTTGGCTCAATACCGATAACTACTACAGCGGCAACGTTTGGATTGCGACCTGTTCCGATAAGAGTCTGGAAAGTGAGTTCGAGATCTTCACCGAACTGCAAACGACCAAATGCATGTGGAAGTGCGAGTGTGCCTGGAATAACCTTCGCGACTGCCTCGGCAGCTGCATTTGAGAGGTCATCGAGAGGCAAGATAATGACGTGATTGCGGATACCCATCGTGCCGTTCTGGCGACGGTATCCGGTTAAGCGCGGCTTGCTTCCCATCGATAACTCCTCATGTTGTGTGTATGGATGTAATCACCTTTTTTGATAGGCGCTGAAGCAAGGCCAACTTTGATGCCGTACTTGATAATCGCATCGCCCTCTGCGAGATCGGTCAGAGCGAACTTATGACCGAGTGGAATTGCATGATTTAAAACAGCTGTGCTCTCAGTTCCCTGCTTCACAGAACGTCCGTGAAGAGTCCCTGGCTCCAGATCTTCCATCGCCACTGCGACGTTATCGCCATCGTGGTGAAGTAAGAACTGTGGAGGTGTGATTGCCATAAATGCCCCTCTCCTTACTGACTCTTATATCTGAAATATCAGCCACATCTGGTGAAGTGGTCTGACCTCTTGCGGAAGTCTAAAGGTTTTACGCGTATTTTGTCTAGAGCCCTCCCCTATTTTCTCCAAGTGGTCTAACCTTTACCCATGGGACGCGAACTTCGATATGGCATCATCGGCGCTGGCAGCATGGGGCGCGAGCACATCCTCAATATCTCTGTGATGGGTGGAGGCGTCGTTACCGCCCTCGCCGATCCCCACCAGGCGAGCCTCGATAGCTCCTTGGCTCTAGCCCCTGGAGCCAAGACATTTACCGATCATCGCGCTCTCCTTGACTCAGGACTTGTCGATGCTGTCGTCATCGCAACCCCCAATGACACCCACGCAGCCGTCCTTAAAGATGTTCTCGCAACAGATATAGCCGCTCTTATTGAGAAGCCACTTGCAACGACTATGGAAGATTGCAAAGCGATCACATCGTGGGGCGAGAAGCGCAGCGCTCTTACATGGATGGCTCTTGAGTATCGTTTTATGCCACCTGTGACTGAGGTGATTCAACGCGCAAAGGCAGGCGAGGCAGGAAAGATTCATCAAGTCTCTATCCGCGAACATCGCGAGCCTTTCTATCCCAAGGTCGATAACTGGAATCGCTTTACAGAGCGCACTGGTGGAACCCTCGTTGAAAAATGCTGCCACTACTTCAATTTGATGGATATCGTCATCGGCGAAAATCCAGTGCGAGTCTTTGCTTCAGGCAATCAAGCCGTTAACCACCTCGATGAGAAGTACGACGGACGTCAGGCAGATATGCTCGATAACGCCTACGTCATTCTCGAATACGCTAATGGCGCGCGCGGAATGCTCGATCTCTGCATGTTTGCAGAGGGCACATTCGATAAAGAGATTCTCACCGTTGTCGGCAGTGAAGGAAAGCTCGAATCATTCCTTCCATCACAGACTCTTAAAGCATCACGCCGCGACAACTATGGCGCTCGTAAAGAGTGGTCGAGCGGTGCAAGCCAAGGCACCGGCAATGAGGTCAAGCACGTTCATAATTACGATGTCCGTTATATGGGCCACCACTTCGGTGCAAGCTATCTCGAGCATGTGAAGTTCCGCGATGCCCTACTGAATTCAACTCCTGCAGAGGTCACACTCAACGATGGAGTCACTAGCGTTGCCACAGGACTTGCAGCTCATAAATCAATCCGCGAAGGTCGTGTGGTTACCCTCGCTGAGATGTGGGCTTAAACGGCTACTTATCGGACATCACTCCAAGGTCTAGCGTACTGATCCACAATCTCGGCAAGCTTCTCTAAACGTGGAATAGATACCTCTCGAAGTGCTGCAGGGATATCTGCTGCTCCCACAATATCTGCCCAGACTGCACGTCCTGCCAAGAAACCACTTGCTCCACCTTGAGCACATGCCTTTACTGCTTCTGCAAAGAAAGGCGCCTTCACACCGTTAGAGAGAACAACCCAAGGAGTTCCAACCGCCTCTGTAATGCGCTGGGCATTACGAGTGATCGCAGTGAGGTCTCCTTCACCATGGAAAGGAACCTCTGCCTTATAGAGATCTGCCTTCCAGTTGGCAGCTTCCTTTGCAGCAATGACCAACTCTTCTTCGCGATCAAAGGATCGAGATGAGTCAGCTGGTGGCTTAACTATTACCTCAATGATGGATGGTAGTCCTGACTTTTCGCAGAGCGAATTGAACTCCTCAACTAGCTTGAGGCGTGATTCAGGGCTTTCGTCGTTGCGCCAGAGAACGAGGAATTTAAGTCCTACAGATCCAATATCGCGCATACGTAGTGGATCAACATCTGGATCTACTGCAGTATCGGTTGCTGCACCACCTGCAGGTCCGACTAAGAGATCTGCTGCAGCGATGAGTCCGCAAGATGGTGCCAAGACTTTCTGATCGATGATTGCATCGATTCCGAACTCTTGATCCACAAGGAGGGCTGATGCAAATGGTGAGAGCTCGCGAGCAACATCGACTTTAAATTGAGTCAGCTGTGAATCAGGGACGGGTGTGCTCTGATGTGCTGCAAACATTCCACGCAACGCTTCGCGCTGATCGACTGCAACCATTGCAAGAGCTCCTGATGGACGTGCCAGTTTTGTTAGTGCTCTTCTCATGATTGTGCCTCCAGATAGGTGTCGAGTTCGCTACGTGTGGGAATTGCTGACTGTGCATCGAGCCCTCTACATGAGAGAGCTGCAACTGCATTAGAACGAGTAAGAGCTTCTGCCATAGGGCGTCCTTCGACGACCTGTGCCAGGAGAGCTCCGTGAAATACATCGCCGGCACCGAGGGTGCTAACGACATCAATTGAGAAACCTGGTGCGGTGTAATACTGATATGAATATGCAGCGCTACCTTCAGAGCCACATGTGGCAACGACGATATTTGAACTCTTCATTGCATCGCTCTTCATCGCCTCTTCTAGTGAGAGGGTTGGATATCTCAGAGCCATCTGGCGATCTGTTGGGACAAAGAGATCTACCAATGAGGCATCAAACTTTTCGACCCCATACCCTGCATCAAATGAGATCTTTGGCCCACTACCGCGCTTGACCCCAAGCTCCTCAAGGCGATTGATGCCGACATGATCGCAGTGAATCCACTCTGCTCCCTGGGCTAATTCTTTAGCTGCTTGGTTGATAGGTGCCTGCTGCACTGGCTGGCGAGTACTAATCGCACGAGCGCTATGTTCGCGCGAGGCGACAATGACGCTTCCTGCCGTCGCCGTGGTGCCAATTGAAATGCCAGAGGTATCGACGCCTTCGCGCTTAAAGATCTCGAGAATCTCGCGGCCATCGGCATCATCGCCGATAGTGCCGGCAATTGCTGTTGGGATCCCTAGTCGCGCAAGAGCAACAGCTGCTACCGCTGCTGGTCCCCCACCGCCGCGAGCAATTCGCTCGGCGATAACGCGTTCATCTTCTGATGGATATTTATCAACAAGTGCCACCGTATCCATGGTGATGACACCGATACAGAGAACTTTCGCCTTACTCACCGGCATCAGCGAGAGCGGTCGCACGGGCTCCAGAGATATGTTGATGGGTTAACTTTGCAGCGCGTGCTCCATCGCCCTTTTCAATTGCATCGAGAATCTCATTATGTTCTCTGCGAGAGATCTCTTTGCGGCCCGGAAGTCGAAGAGTTGTATCCATCGACATCTTCATGACATCTTGCAGAACGTTGAGTGTCTGATTGATAAATCGATTACCTGCAATACCGACGATCGTAAGGTGAAACTTTGCATCGAGGAGCTGAAGTTGATCGTAATCAATCGGCTCTTTTGCGCAGATGGTGTCGATCTGGTTGAGGGTTGCACGAAGGACTCGAATATCTTCCTTGGTCGCCTTTGATGCTGCCCAGTTAGAAGCTGGCACCTCGAGAACCTCACGGGCATCGAAGAGTTCGTTGAGATCATGGGTTGAAGCCATCATCGAAGCGCGAAGCTCTTGCGCCAGTAAAGGTTCTTGCACAAATGTTCCCTGGCCATGGCGAATCTGTACTAGACCTTGTGCCTGCAAGATATGGAGAGCTTCTCGGAGTGATGGTCGAGAGACTTCGAGGAGATCTGCGAGCTGTCGCTCAGGCGGCAACTTATCTCCCGGAGCAAGGCTTTGAAGTTCGATCAACTCTGTTAATTGCTGTGCAATCTTCGCCGCTCTCTGAGGAGCAAGGTGGGTGGCCGCGGTACTCATATCCCTAGCCTTTCACAGCACCTGCTGTGAGCCCAGCAATAAATGACTTCTGGGCGACGATATACATCACAACCATTGGGATTGAAGCGACGATGATGGCGGTAAAGAGCATGCTGTAGCTCGTTGCAAACTCTCCCTTGAAGTCGATGAGCACGAGTGGAAGGGTCTTCTTCGAAGCCTCACTAATGAGCATGAGTGGATAGAGGAGATCGTTCCAGGTAATGACAAAGAGGAAGATTCCGGTTGCACCTACTGCAGGGCGAGCAAGTGGAAGTGCGATGGAGCGGTAGATGCGCCACTGATTTGCGCCATCTAGACCTGCCGACTCAAACATCTCCCTTGGAAGATCTTTGAAGAATGCAGTAATGATGAAGACAGAGATGGGAAGTGTCAGCGCAATGTTGACGAGAACAAGACCATGGAGGGTGTTGTTGAGGTGCAACTTAGTGAAGAGGGTAAAGATTGGAATAATATTGATCTGACCTGGAATTGCCAGACCAAGTGAGAAGAGGAGGAAGAGGACCTTTCCTGTCACTGTGATGCTTCGTGCGATTGCGTAGGCGACCATGCTTGCAAAGAGAAGCGTGAAGAAGACAGAGAAAACTGAGACGATGACTGAGTTGCGGAATGGAACAATCATATTTCCATCTGCAAAGAGCGCTTTAAAGTTATCGAAGTTGAGTGACTTTGGCAGAGCAAGTGGCTTTGTGTAGATCTCAAGGTCGGTCTTGAAAGTACCAAGCACAACTATTGATGTAGGAATAATGACAGCTAGTGCAAAGAGAGTAAGGGTTGTGGTCTTAAAGACTTTATAGATCATTCTTAACTCTCCGTCCTATTCTTGAGCACACGGCGCTGCAACCAGGTGACGAGCAAGACGAGAATCACGAGGTAGATAGATTGCGCTGCGGCATATCCAAATTTGTAACCCACAAATGCTGAGTTATAGACCAAGTTAACGAGAAGGTCTGAGCCATTGAGCGATGCTGGCTGAGCCATTGAGTAGACGAGGTCGAAGGCTCTAAAGGTCTGAATAGTTGTATATGCGACAACAACGGCAGTTGTTGGCATCGCCATAGGCCAGGTCACGTTCTTAAATTGCTGCCAGCGAGTTGCGCCATCTACCTCGGCTGCTTCGTAGAGATCAGATGGAATCTGCTGAAGTCCAGCTACATAGATGATAACCATCTGGCCTGTGTGGAACCAGATCTGAGTTACTGCAATCGCGTAGAGGGCGAGCTTTGGATCTGCAAGCCAATTCTTGGCTAGGAAATCAAGGCCGAAGAACTTCAGTGATGCGTTGATAAATCCGAAGTTTGGGTCATAGAGGAAGTTCCAGATAAGACCAACGGATACTGAAGAGAGAATTGTTGGGAAGAAGAAGAGTGTGCGTAAGAAGATATTGACCTTTGTGTTCTTGACCAAGAAAGTCGCAACAAGAAGTGCCAGACCAGTCTGGAAGATCACAACGATCAGAGAGAATCTAAAGTTATTTCCAACTACCTTCAAGAAGAGGTCATCGTTGGTGAGGAGGTAAGTAAAGTTGCGGAGGCCAATCTGAATCGGCTTTGTAACGCCATCCCATCGCGTTGTGGAGTATGCGAGGTTTGAAAGTGATGGGTAGAGATAGAGAAATGCGTAGATTGCAAAGGCGGGAGAGGCCATCGCCAAGAGGATGAGTGACTCCTTCTTACGCTTCTTCTTTGGTGCAGGAAGCTGACCCCCACCAGTGGTGGGGGTCAGCTTCTTTCCAGCTTTTAGCTTAATTAGGCACCGATTCCTTGCTTGATTGTCTTCGATGCTGCAGTCAACGTTGCATTCACGTCAGCTCCGCCACCGATTGCGATAAGCGCATCTTCGAGTGGGTTACGGACGTTGTTGACGTTGATAAACAAGAAGCGTGGAGCAAGAAGAAGCTTCTTACCCATGATGCTTGATGTGTTGAGAAGGTCAACGTTTGCTGAGTAGTCAACGTTGATGATTGAAACATGCTGTGATGTTCCGACTGCATACTCCTGAGCTGCTGCTGCAGTTGTGAGGTATGACATGAAGGCACGAGCGATGTTCTGGTCTGATGCAGAAGCCTTAGTGTTCACGCTAAGGATGAAGGTGTTATTTGTGATTCCTTCATAAGTTGGCTTTGAATCAGTTGTGATCATTCCGAAGATGCCCATCTTGCCCTTCATATCTGGGTTGAGCTTTGTAACTGTGCTCATACCAAATGTTCCGGTTGGGTAGACAGCTGCCTTACCTGAAGCAAAGTCTGCTGGAGCAACTGTGTCGTTGTAGCCAGAAACGTTAGCTGGGAAGCAACCTGCATCGTTCATCTGCTTGTACTTATTGGCAATGCCCTTGAACCAATCAGATGTGAGATCTTCCTTACCTGATTCGATCGCCGCAACGTGAGCCTTAACGTCAGCAAGTGAAGCTGAGTTCATCATGAATGAGTTGAGGATCTGACCTGCGTTACCGCGGGTCGCTGCTGGCCATGCGAAAGGAATGATTCCGTCGCCCTTAACCTGCTTACAGAATGAGAGAAGGCCTGACCATGTTGTTGGGACCTTGTAACCCTTCTTAGCGAAGAGCTCTGTGTTGTAGATAGGGTTGTTGAAGAGTGACTGGTATGGAACTCCATAGACCTTGCCATCAACTGTTGCTGGTGTCAATGCAGATTGAATAACGTTCTGCTTTACAAAGCGCTCGCTGCTGATGTTGCGGAGGAGACCACCGTTATAGAACTGATCGAACTGACCACCACGTGATGTTACAAAGAGGGCAGCTTCCTTATTAACGCTGATCTTTGAGTAAGCGAGGTTGGTGTAATCGTTTGAAGTCATGATGACCTGGTTGATCTTTGTACCAGGATTTGCATCTTCGAACTTATCGATAATGCTCTGGAAGACAGCCTTATCTTCTGGGCGCCAGTGATGGAACTCGATTGAGCCCTTTGGTGCCTTGAGAGCTGCTACAGGTGAACCTGTGTTCGCACCCAAGCGAACGCGCTGCCATGTGAGCTTGCCATTTGATCCCTTGACGCAGATCAAAGATGTAGTCATGTTGCCGGTGCTTACGCCTTCGGTTGTACAAGACTTACCAAATTCTTCGCCTGCAGCAAACGTTGCTGGTACTGCTGTAGCGACGAGTGCGAAAGACACTGCTGCTACTGCACCGATGCGACGAGCGCTGAAGGTATTGATTCCTTTAGCTTTCATTGTGTTTTCCTTGCCTTGTTGGTTGAGGGTTTGGTTGTGGTTTAGTGCTGGTCTTACCATTCTGTGAGGGGAATGCCTAGCTTCTCTGCCAGAGCACGGATGCCCGGTCTCACGTCGATCCAAGAGATGACGAGATGATGCGGATATCCGCCAGTGACTATGCCATTCACCAAAACAGCTGCATCAGGTTCTGTTCGAACTGTTGCAGTATTGCCTTGGAAGTGATTGGGAGCTGAGATTGATTCCCCTCGACTCACAACCATGCGTAAACCCGTGCGGTTGCTTGGATCTACATCCCGATCAATACGGAAAAGTGTGACCTCTCCAGTCTTGAGCGGAAAATTACCTGCAACGCCGAGCTTGCGATTGCAGTGGATATATTGAGTTGCGCTACTTGGATCAGCAGCCAACTTTGTTGCAGCTGAACCACAATGCCATAAGCGAAGTAGCCCATCTTTCTCTTGAAGATCAACGATATCGACGAGGTAGTTTTCGTCAGAGCCGAGTGCTTCACAAACAAGCATTGTTACTGCGCCAAGCACATCGCGCTCACATGTCGTCACTGTTCCGCGATCAGAGAGTCGACCGAGTGAAGAACAGATACATGCACCTAAATCAGTGGGAAACTCTGGCCAGCAACGAATTGCAATTGCATCGAGTGAATCTTCTTCACGCCAATCATCGAGTGCAACTTCAACTCCATAGACCTTCTTCGCTTGCTCGACATTGACGCCACCGAGCGATGGCTGATCTGCAAGAGCTGCTGCATATGCCTTATCTGCGCGATCTGGTTCGACCTTTGAAATTCTTTCAAATGCGCCATCGATAGAGATCTGTCGAACGTCGAGACCGAAGAGTGAGTTGAGTTGTGGGCCATCGAAGAGACATGGAGTAAATCCGACGGGTGCTTCGCCCACTGCACCTACACGCTTTCCTTTAAGCCAAGCGAGCGCTTGATCTGCAACAGATACTGGTGCGCTCTCACCGTGATGTGCTGGTGGAGTTGTTGCCTCAGGAAGCTTTCCTGCAATTGCATCTTTGATTGCACTGCGAACATGTGGTTCATCTGCATTACCGTGGAGATGTCGCAGAGATTGACCTGCATCCATCAAGGCATGCGCCGCAAGATTGACGCCACACATCGAGTTAAGTTTTAAGCGCTCTCCGACTTCACCTGGTTCGCGCATCGACCATCCAAGGATGGGGCCTTTTACAGAACCCAGTAATTCAACTGCTGGAGATGCATCTGAGAATGAGGCCATAAAGAGGATATGGAGATCAGCGGGTGGAAGTGTGACCGCTGCAACATCATCGACAGTCATGACGAGTTCTGCTGGTCCGACCACTTCAGCACCGAGCTCTTGGAGGAGTGCACGTGCGCTATCGAAGTTAGCCTGCGCACACGCTAAATCAAAGGTTGGTCGCGCAAGTGCAACGAGAGCTACGGTGCTCATAATCCTCCAAGTGGTCTGACCTCTTGGAGAAGTCTGCCTCCCACAGGGGTCATCGTCAATGGGATGAGCGTTCCAATTGGGCGATTTATCCAATTGTTATAAATCTAGTTATTGGAGGATTTGAGCCTTATCGTCGAAGGAGATCGGGGCGGATACGCCCTCTAACGGTGCGAGAAGGCCATCCTGGGTCACCTGTCAGCAGGAGCGGCCCTTCTGGGCGGGCGAGTATTGTCTCTTCAGCCTTCCACCCCTTACCTGTGGGGTTCCAGGCGATAGCTTGATTGGCAGCGATGGTGCGAGCGCTGCTCTGGGTTGCTGGCCAATCGCGGGGCAAGAAACCTGTTGGTCCGCCTTGATGGTGGCGATGCCACTCCTCCTCATCAAAGCCATGAGCTCCATAGGAGCGGGTGGCCACATCAATCACGGATGAGAAGGGGGCGCCGACGGTTGTGGCATCGAGGAGGTCTGCTTCAACTTCAAGGATTGAGCTGTATTCAGATTCCTCTGTAGGTGTCAGATCCCCAAAGGTCACGATGCGAGTGACCGAAGCAATCAACCCCTTCTCCTTGGCGCAGATAGAGGCGCTTGCACGAGTCCCAAGGATTGCATCGGTAGGAAGCGGGTGGCGAAACTTCATCACGCGATCTCCACCGGCAACTCCGAGAAATGCGATCTCAAGATTATGGCGCCAGAGCGACTCTGTGATGCGAGCAGCAAGGTCGATCTCTCGATCACCGCTCTCGATCACCTTCATCGCCTCCCCTAGAGCAAGTGCTGATCTGCGCGAGATATCGATTAACCGTTCTTGATCATAAGCATCTAGTTGCGCGCGGAGAATCTCAATCTCGGTAGAGAGGTCGATGCGATCTCCCCCGGGTTGATCGGTTCCTACATTCGATCCCGTAGGCAATAGCGGATCACGCCCCTGCCACCATTGAATTACTTTGACTTCAAGGCCCTGTGGGAATTCTTCAGCTGCAAGACGTGGAGCTTCGATTGCATTGGTGACGGCAAATGCACCGTCATGAGTAATCACTAAATCAAAACATGCTGCATCGATTGTCGTTGGAACGTGCGCTCGCCCACTGATAGCCCATGCGAGATTGGGATTACGGCGCAATACGAGGGCATCGAGTTTCTTCTCGGAGAGCAATGCGCGAAGTGCGGTGAGTTTGCCATCAAATGCTTGGGCACGATTCATGCAGGAAGAGTACTAGCGGAGTATCTTTTTTCCTATGGAGCCGGACCAATTACTCAAGAGCGCCCTGGAAGATGGAACTTACTTTTCACATCCCTTTCCTCTCTTTGCACAATTGCGAGAAGAGGCACCGGTCTTCTTTAGCCAAACACTAGGTGGATGGATAGTGACACGTTACGAGGATGTCTCAGAAATTCTCCATAACCACACTGATTATTCGAGTAAAGGTCGCGTTCTTCATCTCATCGATCAGCTCGATAGCGAGACTAACGCGCAATTAACCTTGCTCCGTATGCACTTTTCAACGGGCTTAGCTCATAGCGATGCCCCCGAACATAAACGTTTGCGTGGTCTTCTGGCACAGGCATTTACGCCGAAGATCACCGAGAAGATGCGCCCTATTGCCCAGAACGTTGTGCGCTCGAAAGTATCAGCACTGAACAGTTCAGCAGATCTCATCGAAGAGCTCTTCACTCCAGTGCCTGCACTTGTTGTGGGACGCCTCCTTGGTTCGCAGGAGAGCGATATACCCAATTTAATTCGGTGGGCACATGCCATCAATGGCCTCTATGAGAAAGGTGGGCGCATCTCGGCTGAGAAGGCGCTCCTTGCCGAGAGGGCTCTCGAAGAGATGCGCGTATTCGTTGCAGAGCTTGCCGATATCCGCCGTGCAAAGAAGGCGGCAGGAACATTGGATCCCAATGACGATATCTTGTCTGCTCTTGTGAGCGCCGAAGATGGTGGAGATGCTCTCTCAGAATCTGAACTCCTCTCTACTGCAGTCACGCTCTTTGTTGCAGGCCATGAGACAACGACGCATTTGCTCGGCAATGGTTTCTTAGCTGCTCTTACCAATCCCTCCTCGATTGAGGCGATGAGAGCGAACCCTGATCTCATCAGAAGCGCAGTCGATGAGATGGCGAGATTTGATGGCTCTGTCCCTCGTTCATGGCGCATCACAAAAAGTGAGATGCAGGTCGCTGGTGTCACAATTCCTGCCGGTCAATTGGTCTTACCGATTCTCTCTTCTGCCAATCGAGATTCTGCAGTATTCGAAGATCCAGATGTCTTCGATATCAATCGCGATTCACGTAAACATCTCGCATTTGGAAAAGGTGTCCATGTCTGCCTTGGTGCTCCGTTGGCCCGCCTTGAAGGTGAGGAGATCCTTAAAGCACTCCTTGAGAAATGTAGTGAGATCTCACTTGCCGTGAAGTATGAAGATTTAGAGTGGAGAAGAGATGTTGCCCTGAGGGGTTTGATCGCTCTTCCCGTTGATATAAAAGCAAAGAGCTGACCATTTGGTCAGCTCTTCTCATTATGGTGGCGGGTGAAGGATTTGAACCTTCGAAGGCAGAGCCGGGGGATTTACAGTCCCCTCCCATTGGCCGCTCGGGCAACCCGCCAGGGTCGAACTTTGTGTTGCGGCTTTAGAAGTACGAGGCGAAAGGATACCTTAGGCACATAAGGATGAAAAATCGTCCTTCATACCCGCACCTAAGCACTAGTGAGAGGGCCAAAAGCAATGGCTGACAGTAGTTTTGACGTAGTCTCCAAGATCGACCGTATGGAGCTCGATAACGCAATTAATCAGGCAATTCGTGAGATCGATACCCGTTTTGATTTTAAGAATACCGGCACAACAGTCGAGCTCTCTGGCGAGACCATCAAGATTGAAGCCGGAACAGAAGAGCGCGCAAAGGCAGCACTTGAAGTTGTGAAGGAGAAGATGATCAAACGCGGCGTCTCTCTCAAGCACCTTGAGGCCGGTGAGCCACAGCTCTCAGGTAAGGTCTACAAGATTGGGTGTTCTCTTAAGGAGGGTATCTCGACAGAGAATGCAAAGAAGATTGCAAAGTTCTTACGTGATGAGGGACCTAAATCAATTAAGACTCAAATCCAAGGTGATGAACTCCGCGTCTCTTCAAAGAGCCGCGATGATCTTCAAGATGCGATTGCTCAGATTAAAGAAGGTCCATTCGACTTCGCTGTGCAATTTACAAATTACCGCTAACTTTCAATGAGCAATAGAAGCGAGAGATCTCTCGGTCTTATCTTCGGTCTCAGCGCCTATATCTTGTGGGGGCTCTTCCCGCTCTATTGGCCACTCCTCAAACCGGCAAGTGCATATGAGATCGTTGCACATCGCGCTGTCTGGACTCTCATCTTCTGTCTCGTCGTCCTCCTCTTCCATAAGAAGATACGACAGACCTTCGCTCAATTGAAGCGACCAAGAATTTTCCTCGGACTTGCTGCCACAAGCGCTCTTATTTCTATCAACTGGATTGTCTATATCTGGGCGACCAATGCAGGCCATGTCGTTGAAGCCTCACTTGGGTATTACATCAACCCACTTGTCATCATCGCATTCGGAGTCCTGCTTCTCAAAGAGAAGATGCGCCCGGGTCAGTGGGTTGCAGTAGGCATCGCCACAACTGGTGTTGCAGTCTTAACGATTGATTACGGTCGACTCCCCTGGATCGCCCTCGCACTTGCGCTCTCTTGGGGCAGTTATGGCGTCATCAAGAAAGTCCTTGGTTTAGGGGCACTTGAGGGGCTGACGATCGAGACAGCGATCGCCTTCATCCCATATCTGACATATCTCCTCTTCTTGCAGAATAAAGGGGAGGGTCAATTTGGCCATCATCTCGGCCTCTCAATCTTGTTACTCAGCGCTGGTGCGATTACAGCAATTCCACTCTTGCTCTTCAATGGCTCTACAACGCGTCTTCCATACACCGTTATCGGTCTTCTTCAATACATCACACCGACTCTTCAATTCTCAATTGGAGTCTGGGTGCGTCATGAATCAATGCCAACAGCACGTTGGGTGGGATTTATTATTATCTGGTGCGCACTTGTCGCACTTGCAATCGATCTTCTGCGATCAAGCAGAGCGGTCGATAATAGCGTCGCATAGCGAGTAGAGAGCTCCGGTGACATCTCCTACCGGAAGTGGCCCTAGCGCTTTACGAGCATCATGTGCATATTGAAGCGTCTGCTGACGTGAGATCTCCAGCGCTGGATGTGTGCGAAGGGTCTGAATAACCTGCAGCACAGTCGCCTCATCCTTAATAGGGCCCTGCAAGAGTGCGATTAAGTCGTGATCTTCTGGACGGTTCATCGCAATCACATTGAGTGTGACGAGAGTCGGAACGCCTTCACGAAGATCTGTTCCTGGAGTCTTACCTGATTCAAATGAATCAGATGCAATATCGATAACATCGTCAACGAGTTGAAATGCAACACCAATCTTCTCGCCGAAGACTGTAAGTGTCTCTTTAATCTCTGCGGGTGCGCCTGAGACCATCGCACCAAATCGAGCAGATGCTGCGATGAGAGATCCTGTCTTATCTCCCACAACTGAGAGGTAATGCGCCAGTGGATCCTCGCCAGATGATGGACCTTGTGTCTCCATAATTTGTCCAATGACAAGTCGCTCAAAAGTTTCAGCTTGAAGCTTGACCGCCTCAGGGCCGATATCTGCAAGAAGCGCTGAGACCTTTGCAAAGAGATAGTCTCCGGTAAGGATCGCAACTGTGTTACCCCAGCGATTATTGGCGCTCTCTACCCCACGGCGAAGCGGCGCTTCATCCATCACATCATCGTGATAGAGCGTCGCTACATGGGTGAGCTCACAGACTGCTGCAGATTCGATAATGCCTTTGCGGCTCTTATCGCCGTAATGGGATGCAAGAAGGGTGAGAAGCGGACGTAGACGCTTACCTCCTGCTGCCACGAGGTGGCGAGAGGTCTCCTCTACCAACGGATATTTCCCCTGAATATGGCTATGGAGGAGCTTCTCCACCTCAGCCATGCCAACAGCAAGCTCTGCCTCTAAGGCAGGTGCCATTCCAGGGATTCCGAGCTGACTCATTAGCGAAGGAAGATTGCAGTCTTAGCGATAAAGTCGATGAGAGGCGTTGGGAAGATGCCCAAGACCAAAGTCACAACTGCTGAGATTGTAATTGTGATGGTTGTGAGTGCTGAAGGAATAACAACGCTTGTGCCATCTTCGACAGGATCCTTGAAGAACATAAGGACGATGACGCGAATATAGAAGAAGGCTGCGATTGCTGATGAGAGAACACCGGCGATCAAGATTGCCAGACTTCCTGACTCATATGCGGCAGAGAAGATTGAAAACTTTCCAATAAATCCGCTCGTCATAGGGATTCCTGCAAATGCAAGAAGGAAGAATGCAAATGTTCCCGCAACAAGAGGAGAACGCTTTCCGAGTCCGCTCCAGCGATTGAGATCTCCCACTTCACCAGAGGCATCACGGACGAGGGTCACAATGGCGAAGCCACCAACAGTTGCCACACCGTATGCCAAGAGATAGAAGATAGAAGCCTCTAGGCCTGCCTTGCTCAGTGCAATGACACCTGAGAGCAGGAAGCCAGCGTGTGCGATAGATGAGTAAGCGAGCATGCGCTTGACATCTTTCTGTGCAATCGCAACCAGTGATCCGAAGAGCATTGTTGCAATAGCGATAACAATCATCGCTGGACGCCACTGCCACTCAGCATTAGCAAATGAGACGTAGAAGATACGAAGGATTGCACCAAATGCAGCGACCTTTGTTGCTGCAGCCATAAAGCCTGTTACTGGAGTTGGAGCACCCTGGTAAACATCGGGAGACCACGCATGGAACGGGAATGCACCGACCTTAAAGAGGAGGCCGACAGAGATAAAGGCGATACCGATAAGCAAGAAGACATCGTTACCTGCGCCACCAGTGACAGCTGCCTGGATTCCTGTAAATGTCAGTGAAGATGAATATCCGTAGATAAAGGCTGCACCGAAGAGGAAGAAGGCTGATGAGAAAGCTCCGAGGAGGAAGTACTTCAGAGCTGCTTCCTGCGATGCGAGGCGGCGATAACGTGAGAGACCAGCCATGAGATAGAGAGGAAGTGAGAGCATCTCAAGAGCCACAAAGAGAGTGATGAGATCGCTGGCAAGTGGGAAGAGCATCATTCCAGCCACAGCAAATAGTGTGAGTGGGAAGACCTCAGTGGTGCGCACGCGTGCTTGGCTTGCCTGGTGCTCTTCAAGCGAGCCTGGCACAGCAGCAGCTGCCGATGTGAAGTTATCCTGATCTGCAATGAGGAAGATTGAGATAAATGCAATCACCAAGATTGAACCCTGGAGAAGAACTCCAGCGCCATCAAATGTGAGTGCGCTCATCGCAGCAGTGACAGATCCTTCATTGCGGACACGAACCAATTGAGCAAAAGCAATGACGATTGTTGCGATAGCAACAAAGAGTTGCGCTGTAACGCGAGTAGATGCCTTGAGGAATGCCTCAATCAGAACTCCAAGAAGAGCGCCAGCGAGAACGATGAGAATCGGCGCAAGGAGCGCATATTCGAGTACGGGGGCTGTAAATGTCATTTACTTACCTGCATTCTCTGTTGGAGCCGGATCTGTAAATCCAGCGCCCTGCATGACATGTGCAGAGGTTGGATTGATGATGTTAAGAAGTGGTGATGGATAGAAGCCAAAGGCAACGATGACTGCAACAACTGGTGCGATTGCAATCTTCTCGCGGAGGTTGAGATCTGGAAGGTTCTCATTACCTGGAGTTGTTGGACCATGGAGAGTGCGCTGCACTGGGATAAGGATGTAGAGAGCAGCGAGAACAATTCCGATAGTTGCAATGACGGCTGCAACTGGATAGCGAGTGTATGTACCCACGAGAACCAAGAACTCAGAGACGAAGCTTGAGAGACCAGGTAGTGCGAGCGATGACATACCGGCGATAAAGAACATCCACGCCATCACAGGAGTGACGCGCTGAAGCCCGCCAAAGTCTGCGATTGTTGAAGAACCGCGACGAGCGATCATCCATCCGCCCACGATAAAGAGGGCGGCGGTTGAGAATCCGTGGTTGAACATATAGAGGGTTGCTCCTGAGAGACCCTGTGTTGTCATCGCAAAGATTCCCATGGTGATGAAACCGAAGTGAGAGATAGATGTGTATGCAATCAATCGCTTCAAGTCGCGTGCACGGATAGCCAGGAATGCACCGTAGAGGATTGAGATCACTGAGAGAACGATGATTACAGGTGTAAATGTCTTACTTGCATCAGGGAAGATCGTGATACAGAAGCGGATCATTCCGAATGTTCCGACCTTGTCGAGAACGCCGAGCAAGAGAACAGATGTACCTGGTGTTGCAGCCTTAGCTGCATCTGGAAGCCAAGTATGGAGTGGCCAGAGTGGTGCCTTGATTGCAAAGGCGATAAAGAAGCCTAAGAAGAGGAGGTTCTGAGTTGTCGAACTCATCACTGTGTGGAGGCCAGAGAGCTCGGTGATATTAAAGCTTGCATAGCCAGCATTCGATGAGACGACATAGATACCGATGATTGATGCGAGCATCAAGAGTCCACCGAAGAGGCTGTAGAGCAAGAACTTCACAGCTGCTGCTGCGCGCTCCCCTGTGCCATATCCACCAATAAGGAAGTAGACAGGAATCAACATCGCTTCAAAGATGACATAGAAGAGGAAGACATCTGTTGCAGCAAAGACGCCGATCATCATTGTCTCGAGCACAAGGATGAGGATGTAGAAGACCTTTGCAGACCAACGTCCACCTTCAGACTCATGCCATCCTGCAAGTACCACAATGGGAGTAAGTACTACCGACATCACGATGAGTGCGAGTGCAAGACCATCAACGCCGACTGAGAAGTTGATAGCAAACGCTGGGATCCAGCGAAGTGACTGTGCAAATTGGAAAGTGGTATCAGCTGCAACGAATTGAGTTGCGATGTAGATACCGAAGATCGCAGTCAGCACTGTTGTTGCTAGCGCTGCCTGCTTGATGCGGAGAACGTTCTCACTAGGGAGAGCTGCCACAAGGAGCGCCCCAATGAGTGGAAGAAGCCCGAGAGTAATTAATGAACTCATTGTGTGACCACCCAGATTCCTAGCAATAGAACGATTGAACCGATAAGGATGAGTGCGGCATAGCTACGAGCAAAACCGCTCTGAGACTTACGAAGTACAGATCCAGCACCGACTGCAAGTCCGCCAATACCGCGGACCGCGCCATCGATAACCTTCTCATCAACCTTCTCGGCAGCCTCTGTAATGGCAATACCAGGGCGCATAAAGACTGCCTCGTTAAATGAATCCTGACCGAGATCCTTGCGAACAAGTCGTGTGAGTGCAGAAACATTTTCGGGAGCAACACCATCGACCTCAGCAAATTGGTACTTCATCAGCGCGATAGCAAGACCAATGACAACAGCGGTGAGAGCCATGGCAGAGACGACGATGGGAGCAAAGCGCTCAACGTGCTCTCCCCCATGCTCACCGAAGAGCGGATTGAGCCAATTGGCGAGAGCATCTCCACGTGTGAAGAGGAATCCAGATGCGACTGAACCGATAGAGAGAACTGCGATTGGAACCCACATCAAAGCTGGTGACTCGTGTGGATGAGCCTCGGCATCCCATCGTGCCTTACTTGTAAAGGTAAGGATCATGACGCGAGACATATAGAAAGCGGTGATGGCAGCTCCAAGAAGAGTTGCTCCTCCCAAGATCAGACCCTTTACGCCTTCAGCATTAAATGCTGTCTCGATGATTCCGTCCTTGGAGTAGAAACCAGCAAATGGTGGAACACCGATAATTGCAAGATAACCGAGTGCAAATGTCACGAAGGTGATTGGCATGAACTTACGAAGGTTTCCAAACTTTCGCATATTTACTTCATCGTTCATACCGTGCATCACAGAGCCAGCACCAAGGAACATACTTGCCTTGAAGAAGCCGTGTGTGAGCAGGTGCATGATTGCAAAGACGTAACCGATTGGGCCGAGTCCTGCAGCGAGAATCATGTAACCGATCTGAGACATTGTTGAAGCAGCAAGCGCCTTCTTAATGTCATCTTTGGCTGTACCGATAATCGCACCAAAGAGAAGTGTGATTGCACCAACGATGACCACCACGAGTTGAGCGGTAGGTGCGAGGTCAAAGATAAAGTGTGAGCGCACGATGAGGTAGACACCTGCTGTCACCATCGTTGCAGCGTGGATAAGGGCTGAAACCGGAGTTGGGCCTGCCATCGCATCGCCGAGCCATGCCTGCAATGGGAACTGCGCTGACTTACCAGCCGCAGCAACCACCAACATGATTCCGATGGCTGTAAGAGCCGCTTTTGATGCGTGGTGAGATTGCTCAGCAACACCTGCAAAAGTGGTTGTTCCTAGAGTCGCAAAGGCGATCATGATTGCAAATGAGAGACCCATATCTCCCACACGGTTCATCACAAATGCCTTCTTCGATGCTGTCGCATAGGCAGGTTTCTGATTCCAGAATCCAATCAAGAGATATGAGGCAAGGCCCACGCCCTCCCAACCTACGTAGAGGTTGAGGTATGAATTTCCGAGAACGAGCAAGAGCATCGCAGAGATAAAGAGGTTGAGGTAAGCAAAGAAGCGGCGACGGTTCTCATCATGCTCCATATAAGAGATGGAGTAGATATGAATAAGTGTGCCCACACCAGTAATAAGAAGTACGAAGCAGATTGAGAGCTGATCGAGGAGTAGCGCTGCATCGATATTGAAATCTCCGACAGCGATCCAGGAGAAGAGCTTCTGAGTAACAGCGCGCTCTTCTGTCGAACGGCCGAGCATCGCTGAAAATTGATAGAGGCCTACTCCGAATGAGCTCGCTGAGAGAGCAGTCGCAAGAAGGTGACCCCACTTATCGGTACGGCGTCCTCCGAGAAGGAGGGTTGCTGCACCAAAGAGTGGCAGGGCAATCAAATAAACGAGTGAAGATGAAGTGTTCATATTTATCGCTTCAACAAACTAGCATCGTCGATCGATGCTGAACGGCGTGAACGATAAATCGTCACGATGATGGCTAGACCAACTACAACTTCACAAGCAGCAACGACCATGGTGAAGAAGGCTGTGACCTGTCCATCCAGAGTTCCGTTGATACGTGAGAAAGTGACGAAGGCAAGGTTTGCCGCATTGAGCATTAACTCAACACACATAAAGACGACAATCGCATTGCGGCGAACCACAACTCCAATTGCGCCGATTGTGAAGAGTAGCCCTGCTACGTAGAGGTAGTTATATGGACTCATTACTTCTCCTCCGCAACAGTTGTATCGACAACATCGAGCTGGAATTGGCTTGGATCGAGCATGTCGCCGCGAGCCTTCAGAGTCGCTGAGATAGATGTAGGTGCAGCTGATCCATCTGGAAGAAGGGCTGGAACATCTACCGCGTTATGTCGTGCAAAGACACCAGGGCCGGGAAGGCCAGCCGCTGTCGAGAGCGAACCAGTACGGAATCGTGCAATTGCACTTTCACGCTGAGTTGGACGCGCAACTGCGCGCTGGTGATGTGCAAGAACCATCGCACCGAGAGCAGCAGTAATCAAGAGCGCTGATACAACCTCAAATGGCCATACATATATAGAGAAGAGAAGTTGTGCCAGTGACTGCACATTGCCAGCTGAGTTGGCTTGCTCTAGCCCTACTGGACTGTGGCCGAGAACTCCGCGGCCAATCAATGAAGTGAGGAGTCCGCCAAAGCCAACTGCAGCTGTAATTGCAATTGGTCGAAGCCCTGGAATAGTCTCTTTAAGAGAATCTGAAGAATCAACACCGACGAGCATCAGAATAAAGAGGAAGAGCATCATTACTGCACCGGTGTAGACAACGATCTGCACGATTCCGAGGAAGAGTGCATCTTGTGCGATGTAGAAGATTGCCAATGTGATCATGACCCATGCGAGAAGAAGTGCAGAGTGAACTGCCTTCTTGACGAGCAACATTCCAAGAGCTGCAAAAACCGCAACCGGTGCAAGCGCCCAGAACATCACAGTCTCTGGTTGATTAATAACCATTACTTAGCCTCCTCTGATGAAGAGCCACCAACAATTGGACCTTGTGAAGGATCAGCAGATTTCACTTCGCCTCTGTAATAGTTGTTCTCATCCATACCTGGATACATTGGGTGTGGTGGCATCACCATTCCTGCACGTAGTGGTGCGAGAAGATCTTGCTTCTCATAAATCAACTTCTCACGGCTCTCATCTGCAAGCTCATATTCATTTGTCATTGTGAGTGCTCGTGTAGGGCATGCCTCAACGCAGAGACCGCAGAAAATGCAACGGAGGTAATTAATCTGATAAACCGCTCCGTGGCGCTCACCTGGAGAAACTTGATTGCCTGGAGTGTTATTGCCACCTTCGACATAAATTGCATCTGCAGGACATGCCCATGCGCAGAGCTCGCAACCGATGCACTTCTCTAGACCATCTGGGTGGCGATTGAGTTGGTGGCGACCGTGGAAACGTGGCTCAGTTGGCGCCTTCACATCTGGATATTGAACGCTGAGGTTCTTCTTAAACATTGTCTTGAAGGTGACCCAGAAACCCAGTGACTGCTTTCCAAGAGAAGCTGGACCTGGCTGCTCGACCTCAACGAAAGCAACTTCGTTGATATCTCTCGCGGCGCCTGACTTCTTCGGCTCTAATGAATTACTCATTACGGTCTCCTGCTGACTGTGTTGATACGTTCTGGAAAGCAACGCCTGGCAATTGTGGGAGTGGGAAATCTGGCGCCTCTCCCGCTGGAAGTGGCTTGCGAGCCTCCTTCTTACTCTTCTCAAAGAGTGAAGAGATAGCCATCACGATGACAACGATTCCGAGTGCAAATGCGAGAGCAACTGTGCGTGATGCTCCGTTCTGCTGAATAACTCGGAGTGATGCAACAATCATGATCCAGATAAGTGAAACTGGAATCAAAACCTTCCAACCAAACTTCATAAATTGGTCGTAGCGAAGACGTGGAAGTGATGCGCGTAACCACATAAAGATAAAGAAGAAGAAATTCACCTTGAGGAAGAACCAGATCATCACAAACCATCCACCGAGCCAGCTCTCAGTAAATCCAAGACCTGGAAGCGCGTGATATCCACCGAGGAAGAGAGTTGATGCAAGTGCTGACACTGCGATGATGTTGACGTACTCAGCTAAGAAGAAGAGTGCGAATTTGAGTGATGAGTATTCGGTGTGGAAACCACCAACGAGCTCACCTTCAGCTTCTGCGAGGTCAAATGGAGCACGGTTGGTCTCACCGACCATTGAGATTACATAGATAACAAATGATGGGAAGAGCACTACTGCATTCCAGATGTGCTCATGCTGTGATCCGACGATATCTGACGTCGACATCGAACCGGCATAGATAAAGACTGCAACGAGTGAGAGACCCATTGCTACTTCATATGAAATTACCTGTGCACTGGAACGGAGTCCGCCGAGCAATGGGTATGTAGATCCTGAAGACCACCCTGCAAGAACAACGCCATATACACCGATTGATGTAACCGCCAAGATGTAGAGCACGCCGACTGGAAGGTCGGTGAGCTGCATAGCTGTCTTATGACCGAAGAGTGTGACTACTCCTGTCATTGGAATGACAGCGAAAGACATAAAGCACATTGCAGCGGCAATGATTGGTGCGATGATGAAGACGATCTTGTCTGCTGCTGCAGGGATGATGTCCTCTTTCAGAGCGAGCTTGACTCCGTCAGAGAGTGATTGGAGAAGACCAAAAGGTCCAACACGGTTAGGACCGGTGCGCTGCTGCATCTTTGCAAGGACGCGTCGCTCTGTCCAGACTGCCATCAAAGTTGCTACTACGCAGATGACAAAGACAAGAAGCGCCTTTACCGCGATAAGCCATCCTGGATCTTGGCCGAGGAGTTCTGAGGTTGTCATGCCTTCACCACCGTTACTAGTTCGCCATGTACTGCATTGAGAGCAGTGAGGGCCTGTGATCCAAATGAATTACGCGGAATCCAGACTGCATCATCGTGAATATCTTCGACGAGAACTGGAAGAGTGATTGAACCGATCTCGTTAGAGATACGTACCTGATCGCCGGTTGAAACTCCGACTGATGTTGCACGTGATGGAGAGATAACAGCAACAGTCTGGCGTCGAGTGCCAGCCAAGTTATCTTCACCGCGCTGCATAACACCCATATCGAGCAATCGACGCCATGATGTCAGCACTGCCTGTGATCCAGATGCAGCTGGCGCTGAACCTGCAGCTACCGGCGTGAATGGAACACGAGCTCCATCCCACTTGCCAAGTTCTGCAATTTCACGTGCTGCTGCTGAGACAGTACCGAGTGAGATTGAAGACCCCATCGCATCTGCCAGAGCAGAGAGGATGCGTAGATCGCTGCGGTTGAGAGAGTCAGCAACTGCAGCATCAAATGCACGTGCGCGGCCTTCCCAGTTAAGGAATGAACCTGACTTCTCTGTTACTGCAGCAACTGGAAGAACTACATCTGCAATTGAGGTAATTGAAGATTCTGCGATTTCAAGTGAAACAACAAATGCGCTCTTCATAACGTCAAGAACCTTGCGGCTATTGCGAAGATCGTAAGCATCTACTCCACCGACAACTACTGCGTCGAGTTCATCGTTGCCAAGAGCTTCGATGATCTGATGTGTTGAGCGACCTGGTGTTGAAGGAAGTGAATCAACACCCCATGCAGCGGCGATATCGACGCGAGCTGCTGAATCTGCAACTGGGCGACCACCTGGAAGAAGTGTTGGTAGTGCGCCAGCCTCAAGTGCGCCTCGTTCGCCTGCGCGACGTGGGATCCATGCAAGCTTTGCACCGCTCTTCTCTGCAAGTGCAACCGCTGCTGAGATAAGTCCCAGTGATTCTGATGCGCGCTCTCCGAGGAGGATTACTGACTTTGCAGTCAGTGATACACCTGCAACTGCAGCAGCCTCATCTCCTGGAGCAACCTTGATGAAATCAGCCTTGAGCTTATCCATCGCGATTGATCCCTTTGTAGCTACAGAGGTGACCTTGAGGCCGCGCTTCTTAAAGTTCTTGTTGAGACGCAAGAAGACAATTGGTGACTCTTCTTCTGGCTCGAATGCCACGAGAAGAACGTGATCTGCAGCATCGATATCGCTGTAATGGACATCGAACTTACCTGCAACCTTTGCAGCGAGGAACTCGCCCTCCTCTGCAGATGAAACACGTGCACGGAAATCGATATCGTTTGTACCGAGTGCGATACGTGCAAACTTTGAATAACCATAGGCATCTTCTGCAGTGACGCGACCACCTGTGAGAACAGCTGCACGCTTTCCCTTAAGTCCTGCTGCAGCTGCAGCAAGAGCCTCTGGCCATGAAGCTTCTACCAGAACGCCCTCTGCATTACGAACCAATGGCTGTGAAAGACGGTTTGTGGAAGTGACATATTTAAACGCCCAACGACCCTTATCGCAGTTCCACTCTTCGTTAACAGCTGCATCATCTCCTGCGAGGCGACGTAGTGTCTTTCCACGGCGAACATCGGTACGCATATCGCAACCAGATGCACAGTGCTCACACGCAGATGGTGTTGAGACCAAATCGAATGGACGTGCACGGAAGCGGTATGAAGCGCCGGTGAGTGCACCTACAGGACAGATCTGAACTGTGTTGCCTGAGAAGTAAGAGTTAAATGGATCATTCTCATAGATACCAACCTGCTGCAGAGCACCGCGGTGGTTGAGAGTGATAAATGGATCAGATGCAATCTGGTTGGAGAAACGTGTACAACGTGCACAGAGAACGCAACGCTCACGATCGAGCAATACCTGTGAAGAGATATTGATTGGCTTCTCAAATGTGCGCTTGTAGCCAGTTAGACGAGACTCTGCATTTCCATTGCTCATCGCTTGGTTCTGTAAAGGACACTCGCCACCCTTATCGCAGACCGGACAGTCGAGTGGGTGGTTTCCGAGGAGGAGCTCCATCACTCCCTTCTGCGCCTTATCTGCAACAGGTGATGTGAGCTGAGTCTTTACGATCATATTTGGCTCTACAGGAATCGTGCATGATGCCTGTGGCTTTGGAAATGCGCGACCGTTAATCTCGACATCGACGAGACACTGACGGCAAGCACCTACTGGATCGAGAAGTGGGTGATCGCAGAAACGTGGAATCTGAATTCCGAGCTTCTCTGCAGCGCGAATAACGAGTGTGCCCTTAGGAACTGTTACTTCAAAACCATCGATAACAACGGTGATCATCTCAACTTGGGTAACTTCCTGCGTTGTCATTTATTTAGCCTCCGCAAAGAGAGTTGATTTTGCTGGATCGAATGGGCATCCGCCACCCGTTACGTGTGCGATGTACTCATCACGGAATAACTTGATGGACGATGTAATAGATGAAGTTGCGCCATCACCGAGAGCACAGAATGAACGGCCCAAGATGTTGTCGCAGAGATCGAGAAGCTTCTGAAGATCTGCCTCTGTTCCCTTTCCTGCTTCGAGATCACGGAGAATCTGCACCAACCACCATGTACCTTCACGGCACGGTGTGCACTTTCCACATGATTCGTGCTTGTAGAACTCTGTCCAACGCAAGACTGCGCGAACGACGCATGTTGTCTCATCAAAGATTTGGAGAGCCTTTGTGCCAAGCATTGAGCCGGCAGCTGAAACACCTTCATAATCAAGTGGAACATCGAGGTGCTCTGCAGTAAAGAGCGGAGTTGATGAACCACCTGGTGTCCAGAACTTGAGCTGATGACCATTGCGAACGCCACCTGCGAGTTCGAGAATTTCACGAAGAGTGATTCCAAGAGGAGCTTCAAATTGTCCTGGGTTGTTTACGTGGCCGGAGAGTGAGTACAGAGTTGCACCCTTTGACTTCTCTGTACCCATTGATTGATACCACTCAGGGCCATTGTTCACGATGGCAGGAACTGCTGAGATTGACTCAACATTGTTGACGACAGTTGGACGTGCGTAGAGACCAGCGATCGCTGGGAATGGTGGGCGAAGACGTGGTTGTCCGCGGAAACCTTCGAGTGAATCGAGGAGCGCTGTCTCTTCACCACAGATATAAGCACCTGCACCAATATGAAGAACGAGATCAATATCGTGGCCTGTACCAAAGACGTTCTTGCCGAGATAACCAGCTTTATATGCATCCGCAATAGCCTTATTCAAACGACGAGCAACATGTGTTACTTCACCGCGGATATAGATAAATGCATTCTTTGCACGGATTGCATATGCAGCGATGATGACGCCTTCAACGAGTACATGTGGGTTTGCCATCAATAGCGGCATATCTTTACAAGTGCCCGGCTCTGATTCATCTGCGTTGACAACGAGGTAGTGCTCTTTGTTATCGCCTTGAGGAATAAAGCCCCACTTCATTCCAGTTGGGAAGCCTGCGCCACCACGACCGCGAAGTCCTGAATCCTTAACAAGCTGAATCACTGCATCTGGATCCATGGCAAGCGCTTTAGGAGCTGCTGCATATCCACCATTGCGCTTATATGCATCAATGGTGAATGAGTCCTTCTCATCCCAATGCGCTGAGAGAACGGGGGTGAGCTTTGACATTACTTACCCTCCTTCGCGAGCTTGAGACCGAGAAGTGAAGGAGCACCTGCTTGAACGCCTTCTTCTGCAAGTCCATCATCAAGTCCTGCAAGTACCGCAGATGCTTCCTTAAATGTGACGAGACGATTTGGTCCACGGGTCGGTGCAGGTGGATTTCCTGCTCGAGCACCATCGACGAGAGCCTTTGCTGACTCAACAGTCTGGTTGTCGTAAAACTCCCAGTTAGCCATCACTACAGGTGCGTAATCGCATGCTGCGTTGCACTCAATATGCTCGATAGAAACTTTGCCATCTGCAGTAACGCCATCATTTTCAAGACCGAGATGATCTTTAAGCGCCTCGAGAATTGCATCTCCACCCATGATTGCGCAGAGAGTATTGGTGCAGACACCGATGTGATACTCGCCCGTTGGTTTGCGCTTGTACTGGGTATAGAAAGTTGCAACAGCAGAGACTTCTGCAGTCTCAATCTCAAGAATTGCAGAGATCGCTTCGATTCCTTCATTGGTAACAAAACCTGAAACAGATTGGACGTAGTGAAGAAGTGGCATGATCGCTGAACGCTTACGTGGGTAGCGAGCAACGATTGATTGCATGACTTCCTGATTCAGTGCTGAATTAGTAGTTGTCATTATCGGTCGACGCCTCCCATAACAGGATCGATAGATGCAACAGCACCGATGATGTCGGCAACCATTCCACCTTCGCTCATTGCAGCTGTAGATTGAAGATTGTTAAATGATGGTTCGCGGAAGTGAACGCGATAAGGCTTTGTGCCTCCATCGGAGACAATGTGCGCTGCGAGCTCTCCACGTGGAGATTCGACAGCGGCATATGCCTGACCTGCTGGGACTCGGAAACCTTCTGTCACAAGCTTGAAGTGGTGGATCAAAGACTCCATAGATGAGCCCATGATTTCGCGGATGTGATCGAGTGAATTACCAAGTCCATCTGCACCAAGTGCAAGCTGTGCTGGCCATGCAATCTTCTTATCAGCAACCATTACTGGCTGGCCCTCAGTTGCATCGAGCTTCTCGATCGCTTGTTCGATGATGCGCAGTGACTGCTCAAGCTCTGCCATACGAACCAAGAAACGACCGTAGACATCTGATGTATCTGCAGTGATGACATCGAACTCATAGTTCTCATATCCGCAGTAAGGCTGCATCTTGCGAAGATCCCAAGGCAAACCTGTTGAACGTAGGACAGGGCCAGTGATGCTCAATGCAGTACAACCTGCAAGATCAAGGTAACCGATTCCTTCGGTGCGCTTCATCCAAATTGTGTTTCCAACAAGAAGCTTCTCATTATCTTTAAAGTTCTTGCGGAGTTCCTTTACCAAGTCGCGAAGACGTGTAGTCATGCCCGCTGGAAGATCTTGCTGGACTCCACCTGGACGTACATAAGCCATATTCATGCGAAGACCTGTAATCGCTTCGAATGTATCGAGAACTGCTTCGCGCTCACGGAATGCAAAGAACATTGGTCCCATTGCTCCAAGTTCAAGAGCACCCGTACCAAGTGCAACCATGTGAGATGAGATGCGGTTGAGCTCCATCATCAATACACGGATGATTGATGCACGCTCTGGAATATCGTTTGTGATTCCGAGCAACTTCTCAATTGCAAGGCAGTATGCAGTCTCATTAAATATTGGCGCGAGGTAATCCATACGTGTGGCAAATGTTGTGCCCTGAGTCCAAGAACGGAACTCCATATTCTTTTCAATACCTGTGTGGAGATATCCAATTCCTGGGCGAACCTCAGTAACGGTCTCACCTTCAAGCTCAAGAACAAGGCGTAGAACACCGTGTGTAGATGGGTGCTGTGGGCCCATATTGACGATGATGCGCTCTTCTTTTGCCTCACCGATCTCAGAGACCAATGAATCCCAATCGCCACCGGTTACTGAGTAGACAGTTCCTTCAGTGGTTTCTCGAGTAGTTGCATATGGATCAAATGTGCTCACTTGTATGACCTCCGGTTCTGTGGAGCCGGTGTTGTCGCACCCTTATATTCCACTGCAATACCACCGAGTGGATAATCCTTACGTTGTGGATGTCCCTCCCAGTCGTCTGGCATCAAGATGCGAGTAAGTCCTGGGTGGCCATCGAAGATGATTCCAAACATGTCGTATGTCTCGCGCTCGTGCCAATTGTTTCCGCCATAAACCTCAACGAGTGATGGGATATGAGGATCAGATTCAGATGTGCAGACTTCAAGTCGCACGCGCTGATTCTTTGTCATAGAGAGCAATGGATATACAGCAACGAGTTCACAGCCTGTGCGATCTGGATAGTGAACACCGGATACACCCATGCACATTTCAAAGAGCAATGTGTCGCGAAGCGTACGAGCAACTTCTACAAGGCGCTCCTTCTTCACATGCATTGTGAGTTCGCCGCGATCAACAACTACCTTTGTAATTGCATCTGCAAAATCTGGATATGCGCGCTCGAGATCATCTGCAAGCTGGTCAAAGTAACCACCATATGGGCGCTCTGTTGAACCTGGATTTGCTACTGTGCGAACGAGACCACCATAACCTGATGTATCGCCAGTGCCCTTAACTCCAAACATTCCATCTTGCTGAGACATTATGCGAACATCCCTTCATGTGGGAGGTTGCCGAGCTGGATAGTTGGCTTAGCCTTCAAAGCAGCCTCTTCTACTGCTTTTATGACAGCTTCGCGGTTTGCTCCGAGCTTGGTATCTGAGATCTGTTCGTGCAATTTAATAATTGCATCCATCAACTGCTCTGGACGTGGAGGACAGCCTGGTAGATAGATATCGACAGGAACGATGTGATCGACACCTTGCACGATTGCGTAGTTGTTAAACATTCCACCTGAAGATGCACATGCACCCATTGAGATAACCCACTTTGGTGCTGTCATTTGATCGTAAATCTGACGAAGAACTGGCGCCATCTTCTGAGAGACGCGACCTGCAACGATCATGAGATCTGCCTGACGAGGAGATGCGCTAAAGCGCTCCATTCCAAAACGAGAGATATCGTGCTTGGGTGATGAACCAAGTGCCATCATCTCGATCGCGCAGCATGCAAGTCCGAATGTCGCTGGCCATACAGAGCTCTTGCGCATGTAGCCGGCGAGACCTTCTACAGTTGAGAGAAGTACGCCGCTTGGTAACTTATCTTCTAGGCCCATGGTGTATTAATCCCATTCCAATCCGCCACGTCGCCAAACGTATGCATATGCAACGAATACCGTTGCGATGAAGATTCCCATTTCAACAAGACCAAATAATCCGAGCGCATCAAATGTCACAGCCCATGGATAGAGGAAGACGATTTCAATATCGAAGACGATAAAGAGCATCGCAGTGAGGAAGTACTTCACTGGGAAACGTCCGCCTTCAAGTGCCTGCGGTGATGGTTCGATTCCGCACTCATATGCCTCTTGCTTTGCTCGGTTGTAGCGAGCTGGGCCGGTGATTGCTGCGATGCCGACGGAGAAGGCGGCGAAGCCAAATCCAATCGCAAAGAGGATGATGATGGGCAGATATGGATTAGCGGTCACGAAAGGTAAGTCTAGGCGGTACTTTCGGTACTAGTTAGCCCTATGGCTTAACAGCCATGTGAACTGCGTCAAGCCTTACGGCTTGACCGCCATGTGAACTGCGACAACTCCACCCGTTAAGTTCTTCACTGCCACCTGAGACCAGCCAGCCTTCTCAATAATCGAGGCGAGTTCGCTCTGGTTGGGCCATGCCTTAATCGACTCAGCGAGGTAGATATAGGCAGCTGGGTTGGATGATGTCTTCTTGGCGATCCAAGGGAGGGCGCTCATCAGGTAATTGGTATAAATGGTACGAAACGGACGCCATGTAGGGGCGGAGAACTCTACGATTACGAGGCGACCACCTGGGCGGACTACGCGGAGGGCCTCAGCGAGCGCCTTGGAGGTCTCGTGGGTATTGCGCAGGCCAAAGGAGATTGTGTAGAGGTCGAAGGAGTTATCCCCAAATGGAAGGGCGAGGGCGTCGGCCCATTGAAAATTGAGGTATGGGCGCTGCTTGCGGCCAGTATCGAGCATTCCATGGGAGAAGTCGGCTGAGGTGACCTCCGCTCCCGCCTTGGCGAGGGGCTCTGAGCTAGCTCCAGGGCCAGCGGCCATATCAAGGATCTTCATCCCTGGACGTGGATCGATCAGCTTGGTAACCGCCTTACGCCAACGTTTGGTCTGGCCTAGGCTCAAGAGGTCGTTGACGAGGTCGTAGCGCTTTGCAACGCCATCGAACATCGCTGCAACTTCCTCGGGATTCTTATCCATATTGGCTCGAGACATGTCAGTAGTCTCTCGCAAAGGTAGGCTTACCTACAACTTTTCAATGGATAAGCCAGTTGGAGGAAATATGTCATCTGTAGCAACACTTCGCACAGCGGTGGCTCCACGGAGCACAGCTCTGACTCACGCCCTCTTCCTCGTTGGAGGCGTCCTCTTTATCTCAGCGATGGCACAGGTCTCGATCCCAGTACCAGGATCTCCTGTTCCTGTTACAGGTCAGACACTTGCAGCGCTTCTCGTCGGAACTACCTATGGCGCTCGCCTCGCCTTTGCAACATTCTCTACCTATCTCCTTGCCGGAATCGCTGGCGCTCCAATCTTTGCTCCATCTGCAACATCTGCAAATCACGGAATCGATCGCGTGATGGGTGCAACAGGTGGATATCTCATCGGAATGTTGATCGCATCTCTCGTTCTCGGTTATCTCGCAGATCGCAAGGCAGATCAGAAGTTTCTCACCTCATATCCTGCACTTCTTCTCGGTGAGGTGATCATCTTCGGAGTTGGTCTCACATGGCTCCACAACTCACTCGATCTCTCATGGAGCGCGACACTCGCGGCTGGCTTTACTCCATTTATCTTCGGAGAATTTCTCAAGATTGCAATCGTTGGAACGTCACTCCCTCTGATCTGGAAGAAGATCTCCTCAACTCTTAATAAGTAAGAGAGTTACCGCTTCCCTATGACTCAACTCGTTCCTGTAACTACCAACCGCATTAGTGCGCACCTGCCGTTACTGCAGTTGCTACCTGATAGCGCTCCCCTCTCATGGGTTCGTGGTGGCGAAGGTCTTGTGGGTTGGGGCGAGTATGCATCGATCCGTGTTTCAGGAAAGAATCGTTTTGAAGAAGTGCGCACTTGGTGGCATCAGCAGTTAGAGACTTTTTCGATCTCTAACTCAGTTCATGGAAGCGGTACTGGTCCGGTTCTCTTTACATCTTTTAGTTTTGATCGCAATGAAGAATCTGTTGCAATCATCCCTCGAGTCATTGTCGGCAAGAAGGGTGAAAGCTCTTGGATTACTTGGATTGGTAGCGAGAACCAACCAATAATCACTGAAGATGAACCTCAATTCGATCAACAGAGCTTCACATGGCATCAAGGAACACTGACGGAAAATCAGTGGGAGGTGCGGGTTGCGCAGGCTATTGCAAAGATTGATAAATCAGAGATTGAAAAGGTTGTTCTCGCTCGCGACTTGATCGCCACGACCGAGAAAGAGATTGATGTCCGCCCCATTCTCAACAAACTCGCTGCCAATTACCCTGCGACTTGGGTCTTTGCAGTCGATGGACTCATTGGTGCAACACCAGAACTTCTCTTGCGTCTCTCTCGCGGAATGGTGACCTCTCGTGTTCTTGCGGGAACAATTCCTAAGACAGGTGATGATGCTCGCGACTTGGTCCTAGCAGGTTCACTTGCTCGCTCATCGAAAGATCTCGAAGAGCATGAGTATGCAGTTCGTTCAGTTGCAGATGCCCTCGAACCTTTCTGTTCATCAACAAACGTTCCTGATGCTCCGTTTGTTCTTCACCTCGCCAATGTGATGCACCTAGCGACCGATGTCACCGGCGCGCTCTTAGAGTCTAAGCACCATGTTGATGCATTTGCTCTTCTCAAATCACTTCATCCTTCTGCTGCCGTCTGCGGAACCCCCCGAAGTGCAGCATTTGATGTGATTGATCAGATCGAAGGTATGAACCGCGGACGTTACGCAGGTCCTGTCGGTTGGATTGATGCTCGTGGTGATGGCGAACTCGGAATCGCTCTTCGCTCAGGTCAGGTGCACGGAAACCAGATTCGAATCTTTGCAGGATGCGGAATAGTTGCTGGTTCAGATCCTGCAGTTGAGCTCGCTGAGAGCCGCGCAAAATTCAGCGCTATGCAATCTGCTCTTTAGAGAGATTCCATTGAGGCGAAGATCGCCTTGAGATTATCTGCATTACCTTCGCGGTCGGGTGCCTTCACAACTACGAGAGAGATGCCCACAACAGGCTTTGTAAGTTCTGAAATCAACTCAGCTTGATTGGTAATGACGCTGCTCGCAATACCCATCGCCTTGGCGATAGCGGCAATATCGAGGTTGTGAGGTGTTCCGAAGATCTCTTCAAAACCATCAACGCCACGATGTGGGAGGGTGGAGAAGATTCCACCACCATTGTTATCGATGACCAAGACCTTGAGATTGATCTTCTCGTGATGGATGAGGCCGGTGAGGTCATGGAGGAAGCTGAGATCGCCGAGCACAGCAATCGTCTCTTTACGGTGAGAAGCGATTCCGAGTGCTGTTGAGATATTTCCATCGATACCGGCTAGACCTCTATTGGCAAAGGTCTCAACGCCATCACGTGCAGGTGCAAAGCCCTCTATATCTCGAATTGGTCGAGATGAAGATATGAAGAGCGATGTACCGGTTGGAATTGAAGTTCCAATCTCTCGTGCAATAAGAGCTTCAGACCAAGAGTTGAGTTCGTTAATCTTCTTCGCCGCACGATGTGAATATTTCACCCAACGATCAACATATTCACTATCGATTGTTGGGACTTCCACACGAGGAAGCGCTGTAAAACGCTGATCTGCAACGCGATCACCATCGACAGTAAGAATGCGCGGATCGATCACAATAGATTTGCGGGCTTTGGAGATGATGCGATTAATCGGACGTGAAAGGGTCGTGCGACCTATTACGACAACAGTATCGGGAGCCAACTCATCTGTAATTGTCTGAGATGTGAGGAAGATGCTTGCATGTGCAATCGCACTCTTAAAGGAGAGTGGGTCTTCGCTGATGAGTGGCCAACCAAGATCTTCAGCAAACTTCTCAACATCTCTTACAGCAAAGCCACCACGGTCATGTCCAACAACAAGAATTCCTCGAGTCGACTTTGTAAAGAGAGTTCCGGGCGCCTTATGAGTGAAATCTGCAGGTGGATTGATTGCAATATCTGTCAGCCAATCGCTAACGTCATCTGGACCAAGAGGCTCTGTAAATTGAATATTGAGATGCACCGGTCCGCTCTTGAGTGAGTTAAATGGCAGGACCATTGGGTATGCGCCACCGGAGATATCTGCAAAGTATCGAACTGCTTTTCCAAAGATTCGTGCCTGCTCTGTTGTCTGATTGGCACCGGTGCGACGAAGCTCTGCGGGGCGATCTGCAGTTAGAACTAAGAGTGGAAGATTTGAGTGCGAAGCTTCAAGCACCGCTGGATGGTAGTTAGCGACAGCGGTGCCAGATGTGCAGACGATTGGCACCGGACGTGACGTTGCCTTTGTCATTCCCAGTGCGAAGAAAGCTGCAGTGCGCTCATCGATGCGCGTATGAAGAGTGATGAGTCCCCGCTGTGATGCTTGATAGAAGGCGATGGTGAGGGGTGCGTTGCGGGATCCCGGAGAAATCACTACATCTTTAACGCCAGCTTCGATAATTTGGCGAACAATGGTGCGCGCAAGAGTTGTGGATAGATTCATGCTATTCCTAATATCTCTGCGCAGCGCATTGCACGATTCTTCCACCATTCGTAGCGATCAGCATCCACATCAAGACCATCGAGTTTGATATCTAAGTCACCAATCTCAATAGATCCATCAGATATCGGTAGATGGGCAACATCTTGAGAGAGAAGAGAGCCAGTCGCAAGGCCACAATCGAGGTTGAGATTTTCAAGAGATGCTGCCAATTCAAGTCCATAGTGGATTCCAACAGCGCTCTCGAGAGCACTTGAAACCACAGTTGGCAGCTTATGATGCTCAGCAAGTGCGCGTGAGCGAGCAATTCCGCCAAGCGGCTGCACCTTCAACATAATTACATCTGCAGCGCCTTCGAGATTAATTGAGAATGGATCTTCTGCTTTGCGAATTACTTCATCTGCCGCAATCCGGAGGGGAATAAGAATCTTTGACTTCAGCTCTCGCATCTCATCTAATGTAGCAACAGGTTGCTCAACGTATTCAAATTCACCAATCTGTTCATACATGGCATAAAGATTTCTCAGTGCGTCTTCTACACCCCATGCACCATTGACATCTATTCGAATCTTGATATCTCGGCCCAACACACGAATGCGTGCCAAGCGAACAAGATCCTCAGAGAGGTTTTCGCCCACCTTGACTTTAAATGTTTTCACCCCGGGATAGCTCTGTATAAGCGCTTCAATCACCCCTGCATCATTAGTGGCAGGAATAGTGCCATTTACTGGAATTCTCCCACGCAATCTTTGAGGTCGAGGTTGAGTTGCAGCTTCGATTGCGGTGGCGAGCCAACGTGATGATTCATGATCGTCGTACTCAAGAAATGGCGAGAACTCTCCCCACCCATATTCACCTTGAAATAAAGCAACTTCTCTCACCGAAATTCCGCGGAAGTTTGTTCGCGTAGGAAGGGCGATGACTCGCATCGATGAGAGAAGTTCTGTAAACATTGTGGTTAAGGACCCAAATTTTACGGACGCTTAGGAAACTTTCCAAAGTCAGGCTTGCGCTTCTCTTTATAAGCATCGCGACCTTCTTGGCCTTCTTCGCTTAAGTAGAAGAGAAGGGTGGCATCGCCTGCGAGCTGCTGGATTCCGGCAAGTCCATCATCTGCAGCGTTCATAGATGCCTTAAGAAGACGAAGTGCCATTGGGCTATTCATCAACATCTCACGACACCATGAGACAGTCTCTGCCTCAAGCTCTGAAAGTGGAACGACGGTATTCACTAGACCCATTGAGAGAGCCTCTTGAGCATCGTATTGACGTGTCATAAACCAAATCTCGCGAGCCTTCTTCTGTCCGACATTTCGGGCAAGAAGTCCTGAACCGTATCCACCATCAAAAGAGCCAACCATTGGACCTGTCTGTCCAAACTTTGCATTATCTGCAGCGATAGAGAGATCGCAGACAACATGGAGAACATGTCCTCCACCAATTGCCCAACCTGCAATCATCGCAACGACTGGTTTTGGTGTGCGACGAATCTGCACTTGAAGATCGAGAACATTAAGTCGGCCCATACCTTGCTTACCGAGTGAGTCATCTCCGATATAACCATCATCGCCACGAACACTGATATCTCCGCCAGAGCAGAATGCTTCACTACCTTCACCTGTAAAGATAATGACGCCAACTTCAGAGTTGTCACGCGCTAAATCGAACGCCTCTTTCAATTCGATAATCGTCTGAGGGCGGAATGCATTTCGGACTTCTGGGCGATTGATTGTTATCTTCGCCATTCCATCTGCAGCTTCATACTTAATATCGGTGAAGTTCTCACCCCCAGGGGCGGTCTTCCATGCCGGGATTGCACGGCTACCAAAATCACGCTTAATCGGCTTGCTCACGATTCCTCCAGTGTCGATTACGGGATGTCGAATACGGGCGATAGCCTACGGGGGCAATGGAGCAAAGGTCACATGAGAGAGAAGTTCGCGTAGTCGATCCCGCATGGGAGGTGAGCGAACTAATGGCCCATCTCTCAAAAGCCCTCATCCCTTCAGGACCTGCCCTCGCCCTCTCTGCAACCGATGTTACAACGGTGCCAGCTCGCACAACTCTCTTGGTGCGCACCACTGGAAGTAGCGGCGAAGCCAAAGAGGTACATCTCTCAGCCAGCGCACTCCTTACTTCAGCGCGAGCATCCAATAAGTTTCTCGGCGCAGAGATTGGCAGTACTTGGTCGCTCCTCCTCCCCCTCAATCACATCGCAGGAATCAATGTTCTGATTAGGTCTCTTGAACTCGGAACTCAACCGATCAATCTCATCGGTTATGAGGGTCAATATCCAAAGGTTGATTTCACCGCAATTGTTCCCACCCAGCTCTACCGTGCACTTAATGGAGATGCTCGACTTTTGGAACATCTCCAAAGAGCGAATGCAGTATTGGTTGGCGGCGCATCTCTCTCATCACAATTAAGAGCTGATGCCATCGCGGCAGATATCAATGTCATCGAAACATATGGTTCGACTGAAACCTCTGGTGGATGCATCTACAACGGTCATCCATTAGATGGAGTTGAAGTTGTAGTTGGTGACGGAAATCGAATCGCTCTCCGTGGTGCCAATATTTCATATCAACTCGTCGATGAAGATGGCTGGTATTACACATCAGATGCTGGCCATTTCGAAGACGGTAAGTTAATTATCGAGGGAAGAATCGACGATGTGATTATCACTGGTGGCGAGAACATCTCACTCGCAGCTATCGAGCGCGTTATCGCCCAAGAGTTTCCTGATATCCAAGCTGCAGCATTTGCAGTGAAGGATGAACAATGGGGAGAAGCAATCCGTATTGCACTCGTTGGCGCAACCGCACCTATTGAAAATGAGATTCAGTTGGCCCTTCTTCGCGAACTAGGTCCTGCTGCAAAGGCAAAAGGTTTCCACCATCTGCAAGAATTGCCTCTCAAAGGAATCGGCAAGGTTGATCGAGCAGCTCTAGTAAGGATGTTTTCATGAATAAATGGGTACTTGGTGCTCGCCCACGCACGCTCCCTGCAGCTGTTGCGCCGGTGCTTGTGGCTACCGCCCTCGCTGGAGATAAGGCATCTGTAATTCCAGCGCTATTAGCTCTCTCTGTAAGCCTGGCTCTTCAAGTCGGTGTGAATTATGCAAATGATTACTCTGATGGAGTGAAGGGCACTGATGACAATCGTGTCGGACCGATTCGTTTGACTGCATCCGGTCTTGCTACTGCTTCATCTGTGAAGCACGCGGCATTTATAGCCTTTGGCTTTGCAGCAGTGGCTGGCCTCTTCCTTGCACTTACCACTTCACTGTGGCTCATTGCAGTTGGTCTTGCCGCAATCTTTGCCGCATGGGGTTACACAGGTGGAAAGAATCCATATGGATATCTCGGACTCGGTGAACTCTTCGTCTTTATCTTCTTTGGAGTAGTTGCAACAGTCGGAACGTATTACGTCCAAGTTGAAAAGATAACTCTCGATGCACTTCTTGCATCTATTCCGATGGGAACTTTCTCATGCGCGCTCTTGGCAATTAACAACATACGAGATCGAGCTCTAGATGAGCCATCCGGAAAGAAGACCCTCGCAGTTCGCTTGGGAGATAAGAAGGCTCGCGCATTCTTTACCGTTTTGATTATCGCTGGATATATCGCAGCTCTTGCCATGGGTAAGCCATGGGTATTACTCACCCTCCTAACCGCTCCCGTAGCGCTCTCACTCTTGCGAGGAGTACATAGCGGAGCAGACGGACGTGATCTCATCCCTTACCTAGCTAAGACCGGTCAGCTTCAACTTCTATTCGCCTTAACTTTCTCAATTTCATTACTATTGAGTCATGGTTAAGTTAGAAGGCTTCCTTGTAGTTGTCTCGCTCGCGCTGACACTCTTCTCTTTTGTCGACTGTGCAATGCGCGAAGATGTGCAACTTCGAAAACTTCCTAAGTGGGGTTGGCTTCTTGTCATCATTCTCTTCGGCACATTTGGTTCAGTCTTCTATCTTGTAGCAGGCCGCAATGGTGCACGTACTCCAGGAATTAAGAAACCAAAGCAGAAGCCACGTATCTTGCCTCCGGATGATGATCCGGATTTCTTAAAGAATCTCTAAATTACTTCTGATTGAGGCCCGAGTAAGTGTGCTTACCTGTGCCCCAGACATTGACGTATACGTAATTAAATAAGAATGTAGAGCCTGCGAAGATGCAGAGCCATGCAGCGCGGCGTCCACGCCACCCAACAGTCACACGTGCGTGGAGATATGCAGCGTATGCAACCCAGGTAATAAATGCCCACGTCTCCTTTGGATCCCAACCCCAGTAACGCCCCCATGCACTCTCTGCCCAAATGGCACCGGCAATGATTGAAAATGTCCAGAGCGGAAACACGAATGCAACGAGGCGATAAGAAAGTTGATCGAGTGTCTCTAGAGACGGAACTCGTATCGCCCAGAATGGTCGTGCTCCATCTTCATACTTCTCAAGATAGAGATATGCACCAGCGATGACATTTGCGAGGAGGAAGACGCCACCGCAGATAATCGCTGTTGAGACGTGAATGATCAACCAGGTTGATTTAAGAGCGGGAACTAGCGGCGCACTATTGCGATAGAGCAGAGTGATCGCAGTTCCGAGAGTGATAAGTACCGAGAATGAAATGAGAAGTCCGAGCCAACGAAGGTCGTACTTGCGCAGCGCAGCAAGATATGCAAGAGAGAAAGCAAATGCACCCGTAATCGAGAACTCATACATATTTCCCCATGGTGCATGTCCTGCAGAGATTCCACGGAAGACGATTCCCGCAAAGAGGAGAAGTGTTCCGAGGATCATAAAAGCTGTCGCGATACGCGCTGTTCGCTCGGTGCGCTGGTAATCGAGAGTCTTAGTGAGCTTAGTGCCCTCGGTCTTTTCGGCGACCTCTGGTGCCCGAACAGCAAAAGCAGTCTCGAAGGCATGTGCAAGGAATGAGAGGGTGAAGAGAGCCATCGCCGAATAGACAAAGTAGTTTGATGTATATGCCCACGTTGTATTCATTTAACTCTTAACACTCTCTACTAATTCGCTGACCTCTGATTCAAGCCCTGGAACATTGTTCTTGGCTAAGGCTGCAACTTCAACTCCAGTTGATGTGACCTTGACCCATATTCTCCTTCTCCTTCCATAGAGTGAGGAGAGAAGGCCAAGCACTGCCAGCGCGCCACCGATAAATGAGAATCGCTTTCCGTGATCATCAACAAATTGAAGATTGATCCACGGTTCAACTCCTTCAAGAGTGATCGTTCCCCCTGGATATGTATAGCTCTCGCCAATGGAGAGAGATCCCAACCCCAACTTGGTCATCTTCGCAGTATCGATGCGATAGACAGATTGTGGAACACCTGTATTGAGCTGAAGATCTCCGCTCCAGACTGAGAAGAGAAGTCGTGGATTGAGAAGCTCGGGATAGATGGAGACGCCACCCATTGTCTTAGTGCGTTCGTATGTTGGAAGGAATGATCCGACAAAACCAACTTCGGGATTGGCATCAGGAACTTTGATAGCTCCGATTGATCGAAGATTGCCATCTTGAGGCAAGAAGGCAACTGGACCTTGAAATGCAACATTACCTTGAGAATCTCGCACGGTCACAATGGGTGAATATCCATTTGCTTGTAAGTAGACACGTGTAGTGCCAAATGTGAGTGGTGAGTTAACTTTGATGATCTGCTTCTTCTCTACTCCATCAATAGAGGTAGTGACATACGCTGAATAATCTTGAGGCATATTTGTTTTCGGATCGTACTTCGCTTCAAACTTATCGAGTGTGATCGTAAATGGCGCAAGGTCGGAATCCTTCGTTAATTTTCCGAGAGTGAGATTGTCATAACTCGTTGGCACATTGACGAAACGCTCACCTGTATTGATGATCGCCTCACCTTGCGCACCAAAGAGCGATCCAAGACTGATTCCAACCAAGATCAAGATGAGAGAGAGATGAAAGAGAAGGTTGCCAGTTTCCCGGAAGTAACCCTTCTCTGCAGAGATTGAACGCTCTTCTCTTCGGATTCGAAAACGTTTTGCTCGCAGCCATTGCTCTGCACGATCAAGAGCGCCTGCACTTGCTGTAATCGATGTGAAATGCTCGAGGCGATCTAAGTTACGCGGCGTTGCCGGTGGAAGTGCGCGCATCGCCTTGTAATGCTCAAAGGTGCGTGGCAGCACACAACCGATGAGAGAGATAAAGAGAAGGATGTAGATCGCGCTAAACCATGGTGAGCTATAGACATCAAAGAGTGAGAGCTTGTCGTAGAAAGGCGCAGTACCTGGATGCTTTGTAAAGAAGTCGCGAACTGCGATTGGGTTGGTGGTTCGTTGAGGAAAAATCGAGCCGGGAATTGCTGCGATTCCGAGCATTAAGAGAAGAATCAAGGCGGTGCGCATACTTGTGAGCTGACGCCATACAAATCTCGCCATCTCGATGAGACCGAGCTCTGGTACCTCTACTTTTCTCTCCATTAGATCACCGGAACAAACCCTGAAATCGCAGAACGTAGAGAGATCATGAGATCGCTCCATAACCCAATAAATTGAGCGAAGCCAATCAGCATCAGAGCAACGCCACCAATCTTGTTGATCAGGAGACCGCGCTTAAGGAAGAAGGTGCGAAGCGCCTTGCTCTTATCGAGGAAGAGGCCGGAGAGAATAAATGGAATTCCGAGTCCGAGGCTATAAGCGAAGGAGAGGATTGCACCGCGGGTTGCACTTGATTCGGTAAATGCAAGAGTCTGCACAGTTGCAAGTGCCGGCCCAATACATGGAGTCCAGCCAATGCCGAAGAGAAATCCGAGAATCGGAGCTCCCGCAATTCCACCCGTCGTAGAAATCTTTGGTGAGAGTGTCGGAGCAAATGGAAAGAGTCCAAAGAAGATAGCGCCCATGGCAATGGTGAAGAGCCCTAAGACTTTAGTGATGATCTCTTCATGAGTGGCGATCTGACTTCCGAGTCCACCGAATGCGAGTCCGTATGAGATGAAAACCGCGGTAAATCCAAAGACAAAGAGAGTGGAACCAAGAAGGACGCGACCGCGAGTTGAAGCAAAACCTGTTGCGTAAGCGACATAACCAGGCACCAATGGAAGAACGCATGGTGAGATAAATGAAAGGAGACCTGCAAAGAGTGCAATAGGGAGGGCAGCGAGCAGAGTTCCACCAGCGAGTTGATCGACGATAAATGAACTCACTCTGACTTCACCTTCTCAAGGAGTTCAGTAAGAGAGGCGATCGTGACGATGCCCGATATGCGACCTGCTACTTTTCCATCGGCATCTAGTACAAGTGTTGTGGGAATCGCATTTGCAGGTAGCGATTTACTAAAGCCAATAAGTAGCGAATCATCGATAAGAGTCGGGTATGGACTCTTGGCTTTACGGACAAAAGCCTCTGCATTTACTGGATTATCTCGTGTCAGGATTCCTAAGAAATTCACATCGGGATATTTGCCGGCCATCGCTGCAAGAGTTGGCTCTTCTGCTCGGCAAGGAGAGCACCATGATGCCCATACATTGACAACTGCAATCTGATTACGCGGTAGCTCGTACTTACTTCCCAACAGTGTTGTGCCTGCGAGAGCTGGTGCTTCAACTCGATCACTTGGCTGGATATAAGAGGTTGCACCATTTCCGGCAACAAAACTTTCTTCAACGGTTTGTGAAGTAGAACTTCCGCAAGAAGCGAGAAGAAGGAGAGCTGCACAGGCAATCACGATCTTCTTCATAGAAATTTACTCTTCTTACTTCTTTGGAAGTAAATGCCCGGCAGGTTCGGAATATGAAGTTCCGACAATCTGACCCTCATCATCAAAATGAAGACTTGTTACAGATGCCAGAGTGCACTCGCGCTTACGTGGATCATGAATTAATCGACGTCCTTCAATTGCACTTCTCAATATCCAGATTGGTAATTGATGTGAAACAACAATGGCATCTTTAGCCCCTGCTGCTTTCTTTGCATCAAAGACGGCAGCGAGCATTCGATTAATCTGCTCTTCATACGGCTCTCCCCATGAAGGCTTCCATGGGTTGTATAGGTATCTCCAAGCAGATGGATGACGGAGAACTCCATCGCCAATTCCAAATGGTTTTCCTTCAAAGATATTTGCAGCTTCGATCAATCGTTCATCGGTATGGATTCCGATTGAATGCGCTTTCGCTATTGGAGCAGCTGTTTCCTGTGCGCGCTGAAGAGGAGAAACATGGAGGGCACCAAGGTTGACTGACTTCGACCACTCGCCGAGGGCTTGCGCCATCTCTTGTCCTCGTGCAGATAATCTCCAACCGGGTTGACGTCCATAGAGAATCTTCTGAGGATTCTCAACCTCTCCGTGGCGCACTACATGCACGATTGAACTCATGGAGTAAGCATAAAGCGTTGCCCGTAAAGCGATTACCCCAGTTAGTGGTTAAGGTAGTGACATGGCGCTCAGACCCACTCGTGCAGCCTTCTTTGATGTAGATAACACCCTTGTTCGTGGCTCGACCCTCTACTTCCTTGGTCGTGGCATGTACCAACGCGGCTACTTCACGAAGGCAGATATCTCTCGATTTGTGGTCGCCAATCTCCGTTTCAGAATGACGGGTATGGAGAAGAGCGAGGTAATCGAACGCTTCCAAAAAGCTGCAACAGATTTCGTAGGCGGCCACTCGGTGAGCGATATTCTCAAAATTGGCGAAGAGATCTATGACGAGTATGTATCTCCAAAGTTATGGGATCGTACGTGCGAGATTGCGCGCAATCACATCGAGCGCGGTGAAGAAGTCTGGTTAGTTACTGCAGCGCCACAAGATATGGCAAACATTATTTCTCAACGTCTTGGTTTAACTGGCGCCGTTGGTAGCAAAGTAATTATTAAAGACGGAATTTATACTGGTGCTCTCGATGGAAAGTTATTGCACGGTGTAGAGAAAGCGCGCGCTATCGAAGGGCTTGCTCGCGAACATGGCTACGATCTCAAAGAATGTTATTCATATTCAGATAGCCATAACGATCTTCCATTACTGACTGCAGTAGGTCATCCATCTGCAATCAATCCAGATGCAATCTTGCGAATACGCGCTCTCGCAGAAGGTTGGCCAATCCATGACTTCCGCAGAGCGCGTCTGCTCAACCGCCTCCTTGGTCCAGCGGTGAGCCGACTCGCGGCACTCGCGGCACTTCTCGTTCCACGCAAGCGCAGATAGTTCAATTAGCCTCGATAGGCGATAGCCCGCTAATGTAGGCAGGTTATGGAAATTCGCTCATACGCCGATTACCTGCGCTCTCTCGATGATGAAGCGCTGATGCGTCTATTCCACAATCGTAACGACCTCATCTCTCCCCCACCTTCAGATATTGCAAGTCTTGCTATCCGCGCTGCAGCAATTCCCAGTCTTGTGCGCGCAGTCGATAGCCTCAATAAATGGCAGCTGCAAGTTCTTGAAGCAGCCGCTGTTCTCTCTGAGCCATTTACAGAGAAAGAGTTGATTCTCCATACAGATAAAGCTGCAAAGTTCGCCATCTCCTCACTCGTTGATCGCGCATTGATCTATACGGGAACAGATGGCTATCGACTTCCAAGCAATCTACGTGACGTTCTTGGAAATGAAATAGCGGGGCTTGGGCCTCGCTCTGAAAAGAAGTTAAATCTCAAGGAGTTAGCGAAGGCACCAGCAGCATCCCAAAAAGTTCTTGATGCGATGATTTGGGGACCTCCTCGCGGCGCTGTATCCGATGTAAAGAAACCTAATCCAGGTTTGAAGTGGTTGATGGATCAAGGATTTGTCTCACCTGTCAATCAACAGACAGTTACTTTGCATCGCGAAGTTGCGCTCTCTCTCCGCGGAAATAAGGTTCATCGAGAATTAAAGATCGAAGAGCCGAAGCTTGAAGGTCGAAGCGTTGAAAATCGCGCGCTGACTGATACAGCGGTCTCCAATGTAACAACGTTCTTGCGATGGGTTGAAGAGGTCTTGGATTACTGGGGCGATGAGCCACCTGTTGCTCTGAAATCAGGTGGCGTAGGAGTTCGCGATCTCAAAGAGCTCACCGCTCATCTCGGAGTCGATAGCGCTGCAACATCATTTATTATCGAAGTTGCATATATCAGCGGTCTAGTAACTATTGATCCCGATGATCGCATTCTTCCTACCCATCATTTTGATATCTGGATTACTCAACCTGCATCCGCGAAGTGGGAGCTCTTGGCTTCTTCATGGCTCATCACATCTCGAATGAGCGGTCTCGATGCAGCGCCTATGGGGCCAGAGCTCGATCGGAGTATCGCTGCAACGCTTCGCAAGAAGATATTGGCTCTGCTCAATGAAAATGCAGGACTCTCGCCTCAGAGAGACTCTTTTATCGAACTCATTAAGTGGCATCTGCCCTATCGTCGTACGGGCGGAGTCTCAACTGAATATATCGATTGGATTCTTCGAGAAGCAGAATGGCTTGGCATCACCGCTCAGGGAGCGCTCTCTCCTTACGGCATAGCTCTTCTCGCAGGTGACGAACTTTCACGAATAGATGGTGATTTGCCTAAGAGCGTCGATCACATATTGATTCAGAGCGATAACACTGCAATTGCTCCTGGCCCACTCGAACATGAAGTTGCACAAGAGTTAGATCTCATCGCCGATATCGAATCTCGTGGTGCAGCGACAGTCTTTAGATTTAGCGAGGGTTCACTTCGTCGTGGACTTGATCACGGACGCACTGGTGATGAGATTCTCGCCTTCCTTAAGAAGACTTCAAAGACACCAATACCTCAGCCTCTTGAATATCTCATTGCAGATATCGCAAAGAAGCATGGTCGACTTCGTGTTGGTAGCGCTTCAACATTTATTCGGTGTGAAGACTCAGCACTAATCACTCAAATATTGAAGGATAAGAAAGCTGAATCTCTCGCTCTTCGCCGCATCGCTCCTGAAGTCTTAATTACCTCTCTTGATGCAGATGACGCAATCGATATCTTGCGCGATGCTGGATACCTTCCCGCAGCTGAAAATTCTGAAGGGTTACTTCTTAACCGTCGACGCATTCATCGCGCGGTGGGAAAGGCTCGCCCACCACGAATTATCGGCGAATTTGAAGAACCAGATAGTGATCTCCTCGAAGTTGCAGTTCGCGCAGTTCGTACTGGTGAGAAGTCGAGCGCCAAGCAGAGCACTCTCCGCGGAATGAGTCGTGAGGCACTTGATGCTCTGCCTCGCACAACTGCTAACGAAACACTCGAGATTCTCTCTGCGCACCTGCGCAACAACCCACAGAAGTCACTCTCTATCGGGTATGCAGATAACAATGGCCTTGTCTCACACCGCATCATCGACCCACTCAAGATTTCAGCAGGCTCTCTCATGGCTCGAGATCACGCGACCGGTGAGGTCCTTACCTTTAGAATTCCGCGTATTACAGGGGTAGCGAGCTTATGACCGACCAGATAAGTGCCGAATACGGCAGAATTGAACCTATGTTGGCAGCGATAGAAGCTCTTGTGAAGTGCGAATCTCCTAGTGATGATCTCGATGCCTGCCGCTCTGTTGTGACATTGGCAAGCGATATCGCCACACGTGTCCTAGGAAAGCCTGCTCAGATCAAAGAGATCGAAGGTCGCCCTGTCTTCTGGTGGGGAAGCGAAAATCCTCGCATCCTCCTCCTCGCTCATCTCGATACAGTCTGGCCAATCGGTTCTTTCAACCCAATCTGGAGTATCGAAGGAGATGTACTTCGAGGCCCAGGAACTTTCGATATGAAAGTTGGATTTGTGCAAGCACTCTATGCGCTCAAAGGTATTGAAGGTGATGTTGCCCTCGTTGCAACAACAGATGAAGAGATTGGTAGCCATAAATCAAAGGCGCTTATCCATGACCTCTCATCACAAGCGGATGCAGTCTTAATTCTTGAAGCATCTCTCGATGGCAAGGTGAAGACAGGTCGTAAGGGCACTGCGATGTACCAAGTTTCGATTCATGGCAAGGCAGCTCATGCAGGACTTGAACCCGAGAATGGCATCAACGCAACTGTCGAGATGGCTCACTTCATTCTTCAGCTCTCTGCACTTGAAAATAGTGAGCATGGAACAACTGTTGTGCCTACTCTCCTCACATCTGGAACAACTGCAAATACTGTTCCAGATCTAGCCGTTCTTGAGATCGATGCTCGTTCATTTTCACAGGCAGATCTCCAGAGAGTTGATGGTGAGATTCGAAAGATTGCAGCCACGATCTCTGGTGCTCGTATCGAGATTGCAGGTGGTTTGCATCGTCCTCCAATGCAGACTTCCTCTACCGCAGATCTCTATGCAATCGCCGAAAAGGTCGCACAAGAGATTGGTATGAAGCCGCTCGGCTCTGCAGAAGTTGGCGGAGCAAGTGATGGTAACTTTGCAGCAGCAGCTGGTGCACGCGTACTCGATGGCCTAGGAGCAGTTGGTGGCGGTGCTCATGCAGCGCACGAATGGGTTAGCGTGGCAAGTATTGAAGAACGCAGCGCATTCCTCCACGCATTTATTAAAGAGTTACTTGCATGAGCGATGGACCACTCATTGTCCAGAGCGATAAGACTCTACTTCTCGATGTAGATCATCCGCTCTCAACCGAGTGCCGCCGTGCAATTGCACCATTTGCAGAGCTCGAGCGCGCACCTGAGCATATGCATACCTATCGCCTTACCAACCTTGGACTCTGGAATGCACGTGCAGCAGGTCACGATGCAGAGATGGTGATCGACACCCTCATCAAATATTCGCGTTACGCGGTACCTCACGCACTTCTCATTGATGTTGCAGAGCAGATGTCACGCTACGGACGTTTGCGTCTGGAGGCCGATCCAGTCCATGGATTAATTCTCGTGACTACCGATACTGCAGTTCTTGAAGAGGTAATCCGCGCAAAGAAGATTGCACCACTACTAGGTCCACGTATCGATAACGAAACTATCGCGGTGCACCCAAGCCAGCGCGGTGCCATTAAACAATCACTCTTGCGACTTGGTTGGCCAGCAGAGGATTTCGCTGGATATGTTGACGGACAAGCACACCCGATTGATCTTAAAGAAAACGGTTGGAAGATCCGTGAGTATCAAGCACATGCAGCAGAGGGCTTCTGGCACGGTGGTTCAGGAGTTGTAGTTCTGCCATGTGGCGCAGGTAAGACGATTGTTGGTGCAGCTGCAATGGCCCATGCCAAAGCGACAACACTGATTCTTGTGACCAATACTGTTGCTGCACGCCAGTGGCGCGATGAGCTCTTAAAGCGCACCTCTCTCAATGAAGATGAGATCGGCGAGTATTCAGGTTCGAAGAAAGAGATTCGCCCAGTCACAATTGCTACCTATCAAGTGATGACTAAGAAGAAGAATGGTGTCTACGCACATCTCGATCTCTTCGATAGCCATGACTGGGGTTTGATTATCTACGATGAAGTGCACCTATTACCTGCGCCAATCTTTCGCTTTACAGCAGATATCCAATCTCGTCGCCGCCTCGGTTTAACTGCAACGCTTGTGCGTGAAGATGGAATGGAAGGTGAGGTCTTCTCGCTCATCGGACCAAAGCGCTTTGATGTTCCATGGAAAGAGATCGAAGCTCAGGGATATATCGCTCCCGCAGAATGTATTGAGGTCCGAGTCAATCTCACAGAAGCAGAGCGCCTCTCATATGCAACTGCAGAACCTGAAGAGCGCTACCGTTATTGCGCAACAACTCGCACAAAGCGCGATGTCGTCCAAGAACTCGTCTCACACCATGCAAATGAGCAAATCCTCGTCATCGGTCAATATCTCGATCAGCTCGATGATCTTGGTGAGACCCTCGGCGCTCCTGTCATTCAAGGTTCAACACCGCAAAAAGACCGCGAAGAATTATTTCAAGCTTTCCGTACCGGAGAGATTAAGTGCCTCGTAGTTTCTAAGGTTGCGAACTTTTCGATTGATCTTCCGGAAGCGACCATTGCGATTCAGGTCTCTGGCGCATTTGGATCGCGTCAAGAGGAGGCACAACGCCTCGGTCGCGTCTTGAGACCAAAGTCAGATGGACGTGGTGCACGTTTCTACTCAGTTGTCTCACGCGACACTATTGATCAGGACTTTGCACAGAACCGCCAGCGCTTCTTAGCCGAGCAGGGTTATAGCTACACGATTATCGATGCTGACGATGTTTTTCAAGGGAAGCTCTAAAGCGTTCTGGATCAACTCTCCAGAAGTCGTGGTGCTGACCATCGATATGTATCACCGGAATCTGTTCGCCATATAACTTCTCAAGTTCTGGATTTCCGTCGATATAAATAATCTTAATCTCGAAATTCAGTTCAGATTTAAGGCCTTCGAGAATATTCACAGCATCTTCGCAGAGATGACAGCCGTGGCGAGAGTAAACGGTGACCATAGAGATATTCTCCCATCCTGATAACGTTGCCCGCTATGAGGAGCTTCTTCCCGCGAGCCAGCAAGGCTCTCCTTCCTGCGTTTCTCGTCGCAGGTCTGCTCCTTCCAATCCGCGCAGAGGCGCTCACACCATTCCTTCAAATCGAGGCGACTCAGTGGGGAAATGTTTACGCTGGACCTTCAACAACGGTAAAACAGAGCCCGCGCGAGAAGGTCGCATACGTTGAGGCAAAGTCAAAGTTCGTCGTTAATTACAAGAATTTTCCAGATTGGGCAAAGCGTGACTTTCAAGCTGCAGTCGATGTCTGGTCTGCAAACTTTGCATCAACAGTTCCGATCACGATCGATGCAACTTGGAGCAGAATCTCTACCTTTGGAGTCCTTGGCAGCGCTCGACCAGGAAGCTACTTCTCAGGTTTTGATGGCGCACCAGATTCGAGCCTCTGGTATCCATCTGCTCTTGCAAATGCACTCGCTGGAAAAGATTTAGATCCAAAGCAATCTGAGATTGTCATTCAGGTCAACTCACTTGCTGAGTGGAATACAACAAACGATGGACTATCTCATCCAAATCAATATGACCTCGAATCAGTCTTTCTCCACGAGATGGGCCATGGACTCGGATTCTTATCGACCGACACATATGACTCTGTATTCGGATATGGAAGCATCGATCAACCAACTCCCTTTGATGCTTATATCCAAGTTGAAGATGGTCGCCGACTCTCAGACCTTCCAACTCCATCAATCGAACTCGGTAAGGCTCTGACATCTACTCTTCTCTGGGCTGGCCCACTCGGTATCGCGGCTAACGGTGGATCAAAGCCAATTCTCTACACCCCTCGTCGTTATGAAGAGGGCTCATCTGTAAGCCACCTTGATGAAGCAACATACTCTTCATCGAAATTCGATGCTGTTATGACGCCTAATCTCGATGCAGGTGAAATCTTCCACGAGCCAGGCCCACTACTCCTTGCGATGATGGAAGATATGCGCCGCAAGCCTCCTGCTGGAATCGCATTTGGCATTCCGCAGACGGTTCGTAATCTCACTGCACTTGTTGGCGATAGCAGCGCCATCATTAGCTTTGATCCACCTGCCAATGCGCGAACAGCGCAGATCTCTAGTTATTCCGTTCGCAATCTCAAGACCAACCAAGTGAAGTCTTCAACAACCTCTCCTATTAAATTCACCGGTTTAAAGAATGGCACCTCCTACACATTCT
>JBFYJI010000031.1:0-8928 GCA_041311505.1 Candidatus Nanopelagicales bacterium
GATCCAGCCCGTGTTTACACAGGCCGCGATATCGCGTTCTTCAACTCATACATCTACCGTAACTTGGTTTCATACAAGCCAGTTCCAGGTTCAGCAGGTTCATCACTCGTTGCAGACCTTGCAACAAACACTGGTGTTCCTTCAAACGCAGCTAAGACATGGAAGTTCACACTTCGTTCAGGTATCACATGGGAAGATGGCTCAGCTATCACATGTGCTGACGTTGCATACGGAGTTTCACGTCCATTCGCAGCTGACGTAATCACAGACGGTCCTCAGTACCTCGTACAGGCACTTGATATTCCACTCGATAAGGATGGATCATCTGCTTACAAGGGCCCATACAAGAAGACAGGCCAGGCTCTCTTCGACAAGGCTGTTTCTTGCTCAGGTAACACAATTACCTTCAAGCTCAACCGCTCATTTGCTGACTTCAACTATGCACTTACTTACCCAGCAGGTGCACCAGTTAAGAAGTCAAAGGACACAGGCGACAAGTACGACCTTCGTCCATTCGCATCTGGCCCATACAAGATCGCTTCATACAAGATCGGTGATCAGATGGAGCTCGTACGTAACGACAAGTGGAAGAAGTCTTCTGACACAGTTCGTACACCATATCCAGATAACATCGTAGTTCGCTTCGGTCTTGCTGAAGATGTTCGCGATGCAATCATGCTCGAGGATCAGATTCCTAACACAGCATCACTCGATGCTCTTCAGCCAGCTAACACACGTGCATTCTTCGCAGATGCAAAGAAGGCTAACCAGCGCTTCAACGTGTATGACCCATACGTTCGCTATGCAGCAATGAACGTTTCAAAGGGCCACATGGACTGCTTGGATATCCGTAAGGCTGTCTTCTTCTCAATCAACACACAGGCACTTATCGACCTCTCAGGTGGATCAATCTTCTACGGAGATCCAGGCGATAACCCTGTAAAGCCAGTTCTTGGTCTTGACTACAAGAAGACAACAGGAAACATCCACGATCCAAACTGGAAGATCACAGGCAACGCAGATTATGCGAAGTCACTTCTTGAGAAGGCAAAGACATCTTGCCCAGATGCATACGCTCGCGCGACTGCAGCTGACAAGGGAATCGTCTGGGATATTGCACAGTCTGCAACAAACCAGAAGGCTTCTGTCTTGATCATCGATGCTATGAAGGCAGCTGGATTTAACATCAAGTTCAACTTCATCCCATCAGGTCAGTACTACTCAACAGTTATGAACACAGAGAAGCAGAACGACATCTCAACCGCTGGTTGGGGTGCTGACTGGGCTAACGCATCAACAGTTATCCCTGAGCTCTTCACTAAGGAAGGTGGATTTAACCTTTCTCAGAACTGGAACGATGCAGCATATGCAGCGTTCAAGAAGAAGTCTGACGCTACAAAGACAGAGACAAACCGCGCTAAGCAGGCTAAGGGATGGCAGGAGCTATCACAGTACGTGATGGATCAGTACTGGATCATCCGCCCTGTCTTCTCTAAGACCCAGGAAGTTTGGGGTTCAAAGGTTGGCGGCGTGTACTACTGGGAGCCACAGGGTAACTTCGGCTTCGGTCAGATGTACGTAAAGAACTAATTTCATAAGAAATTAGCGCTTTAAATGCGTTAGAGGTTGCAGGTGGTTCCGATGAGGAGCCACCTGCAACACTCGCGTGAGTTATAAGAGAGTCACAAGAATTACAGTGAAGTAAGAATTGAAGGAGTAAGAAGAGTGTTGAAATATCTCGCTAGACGATTGAGCGCCACAGTTGTGGTTCTGACTCTCGTCAGCATGTCAGTCTTTGGAATCTTTGCAGTTCTTCCGATGGATCCCGCTGCCCTTACATGCGGCAAGGCTTGCTATCCAGCAGTTGTTGAAGCGAACCGCCACCGCCTCGGACTCGATGTCCCGGCGCATGTGCAGTACGGTCGTTTCGTTAAAGGTTTATTTGTAGGTCGCACATACGGCGAAGGTGCAGCAACAATTGAGTGCCCAGCACCAGCATTTGGATATTCATTTAACCGCCACGAGTGCGTCACAACGCTCATCAAGGAAGCTCTTCCAGTAACTCTCTCATTGGCAGTGGGTGCATTTATCCTCTGGATTTCAGTGGGTGTGGGACTTGGAATCTTGGCTGCGCGTCGAAAGAATCAATGGCCCGACCGCACAGCAACAGCTTTCGTTCTGGTTGGAACTTCACTTCCAACATTTATCTCCGGAATTCTCGTTCTTCTCTTTGTGGGATTGAAGTTAAAGCTCATTGACCCTCTCAACATGGGTCGCTGGATTCCTCCACTGGAAGATCCTGTCGCATGGTTTAGAACATTTATCTTCCCTTGGCTCATCCTTGCTCTTGCATATGCAGCCACATATACACGTTTTACACGTTCAAATGTCATCGAGACCTCATCTGAGGATTACATCCGCACAGCACGCGCAAAGGGTCTGAGCGAGAAGGCGATCTTGAAGAAGCACACACTTCGCGCAGCTCTTGCACCTATTACAACCATGGCAGGTCTCGACTTTGCAGGCTTGCTCGGTGGCGCAATCATCACTGAGCAGATCTTCAACCTGCCAGGTCTTGGTCGTCTCTCCATCCGCGCTGTATTGCAGGATTATGACCTTCCAACAATTCTTGCAACAACCATCTTGGCTGCAACATTCGTTGTAGTCGCAAACCTTTTGGTAGATATTGCATATGCCTACCTTGATCCACGAGTGCGAGTCGCGTAATGATGCAAAGTAATGTAAATAAGGCATTTCTAGAGGTGAAGAACCTCAACGTTGCATTCCCAACCGAGGATGGCTTGGTCAAGGCATCAAGTGATATCTCATTTACAGTCGCACGTGGCGAAACCCTCGCTGTCGTAGGCGAGTCTGGTTCAGGTAAGTCTGTTACCTCACTGGCTGTTATGGGTCTCCACAATCGCAAGATTGCTCAAATCTCAGGTCAGGCATTCCTCAACCTTGAGGGAGGTCCTGTCGATGTCATCTCCGCAGATGAAGAGGTAGTTCGTAAGCTCCGTGGCAAGGCGATGTCGATGATCTTCCAGGATCCAATGTCAGCGCTCCACCCTTACTACACCATCGGCAATCAGCTCGTTGAGGCATGGTCTCTCTATAACGAGGGCAGTCCAGAAGATGGCAAGAAGCGCGCAATTGAGATGCTCGATCTCGTCGGTATTCCAGCTGCTACAAAGCGCGTTGATGAATACCCACACCAATTCTCAGGTGGTATGCGTCAACGCGTGATGATTGCGATGGCACTCATCAACAACCCATCACTTCTTATCGCTGATGAGCCAACAACAGCGCTCGATGTGACAGTTCAATCACAGATCCTCCAGTTGATCCGCGATATGCAGAAGGAATTCAACATGGCGTTGATTCTCATCACACACGATCTCGGTGTTGTTGCTGAGGTCGCAGATCGCGTGAATGTGATGTATGCAGGAAAGATCGTCGAGAGCGGAAGCGCAGATGATATCTACTACCGCCCAGATCATCCTTATGCAATTGGACTTCTCAACTCAATTCCACGAGTTGATTCAGTTGAAGATAAGCGCCTTGTCGCTATCCCCGGACAGCCACCTTCGCTGATCCATCTCCCAGAGGGATGCTCATTCCGCGCACGTTGTGAATTTGCAGATCGCGTTCCAGGTAACCTCTGTGCAACAACAACGCCAACTTTGGATCAGAAGGGGGCAGATCACTTCTCACGTTGCCACCTTCCAGAATCAGAACTTGTTAAAGCTCGCGTAGAAATCGGTGGCCGCGCATGACCCAACCATTGCTCAAGCTCGAAGGCCTCAAGAAGCACTTCCCAACCACGACTGGTGGAGCTTTCAATAAGGTAAGAGGCACTGTAAAGGCGGTCGACGGGGTAGATCTTGAGATCTACCCAGGTCAGACAATCGGTCTTGTTGGTGAGTCAGGATGCGGTAAGACAACTGCTGGACGCACCATCTTGAAGCTCTATGAGCCAACTGATGGAAAGATCATCTTTAATGGCGAGGACATTACTCACCTCTCACCTAAGAAGATGAAGCCTTATCGCTCACAGATGCAGATGATCTTCCAAGATCCATTCGCATCCCTTAATCCTCGCCACACAGTTGGCTCTCTCATCGCAGCTCCATTCCAGATTCAGGGAATTACTCCTGAAGGTGGAGTCATCGAAGAGGTCAAGCGCCTTATGGCGCGCGTGGGTCTCAACCCTGAGCACATCAACCGCTACCCACATGAGTTCTCTGGTGGTCAGCGTCAGCGTATTGGTGTGGCTCGTGCAATTGCTCTTAAGCCAAAGTTGATCGTTGCAGATGAGCCTGTCTCAGCTCTTGATGTATCTATTCAAGCGCAGGTGGTAAACCTCCTTGAAGATCTTCAAGATGAATTTAATATGGCATACATCTTCGTAGCTCACGACCTCTCAGTTGTTCAGCACATCTCAGATCGCGTCATCGTGATGTATCTCGGTAAGGTGATGGAGGAAGCTGATAAGCACGATCTCTTCAGCCACCCACGCCACCCATATACCAAGGCTCTTCTCTCTGCTGTGCCAGTGCCAGATCCAAAGATTGGTCGCACACGCGAACGCATCATCTTGAAGGGCGACCTTCCAAGCCCAGTGAATCCACCAGCGGGATGTGTCTTTAATACTCGTTGCTGGAAGGCCCAGGATAAGTGCCGCACAGAGGTCCCACAGTTGATGCAGATCGGTACCAACCACCGCATCGCTTGCCACTTCCCAGAGGAATAATCACTATTTACATACACCCTATGTAATACGAGTTCGGCCCCATCAGTTCGTTGCTGGTGGGGCCGAAATCATTTATGAATAGTCATTGATTCGCTCTCCTCTTACTTCCTCACTGATTACGGGATTGAATAGCGGTATCAATCGAAAGGTAAGGGGAGAGAAATGGCGATGAAATTTTGTGAAGCATGCTCGAGCGAAACTGAGATGTCAGTCTTCGAATGCAGCAAATGTGGCGGAAGTAGTTTCGTCCATAAGCGCGAAGATGTGAAAGGGAGCTCTCGCCCCGCTTCGGCTCCAAAGCCAGTGACTACATCAAAGACGCAGACCACTTCACAGCCTGCGCCGGTGACCGTCAATACTCCCTCACAAAAGATCCAAGTGGATCGGATAAATGAGTTGATAATCGAGCAAAGAAAGACCACCCATGCAGTGAGAGCAATCGCGATTTACTTGCTTTATCAATTCATCACTATGGTTGCTACCGGATTTATTTTAGGTATAGAAAGTGCAAATCCAGATTATTCAGGGGATGGATACATAATTGCTGCAGGCCTCGCATTGATTGGCGGCACAGTGACAAGTCTCTTTGCTGCACTCTCCGAATTGAGTAAGTCAGAGTAAGTAAAAACCCCGGCCCATCAGGACCGGGGTTTTTACCATAATGATTACTTAAGCGATCTTGCCCTCAACCTGAACCTTCTTATCAAGGATCTGGACTGTGAGGCTGAGTGGCTCACCTGCTGCTGCCTGACAACCAACACCGTATGTGTAGGTTGTGCTCTGGCCAGCAGGGAGTGCCTCAGTTGGAGCGCCATTGATATCGAGGTCACCGAGGACATCGAAGCAGACATTCTCACCTGATGCAGCGATCAGAGAGACAGTAGTGAAATCAAGTGGAGTAGTTCCGCCATTCTTGATTGTTACCTGGAAGCTATTTGATGACTTTGGCTTCTGGTCGATATTTGTCATAAATGTTGTTGGGGTAAAGCGTGATGGTGAAGCAACAGTTACAAAGACGCCTCCGCCGAGATCGAGAGGTGTATCGAAGGCGATAGTTGCTACTGGAGCAGCCTCTTCGACGAGAGTCGTCTTATCCTTTGGAAGATCGCTGCCACCGTTGGTGACAGAGCGAATGATTGAGAGGGCTACGACGGCTACGACGCCGACGAGGATCCACTGCTTGCGGGTCAACTTCTTCATTACTGCTCCTTATTGATCTCTTCTCAAAGGTCTCTGGCTCTGAGATAACAATGGCCAAATCTTAGCCTTTCAGGCGGTTACCAGATGCTTACGCGCTCGGCAGGGTCGAGCCACATCGCATCCTTCTCAGTGACCCCGAATGCCTCATAGAAGGCAGAGAGATTGCGGACAATCTGATTGCATCGGAACTCATCAGGGGAGTGAGGATCTGTTGCAATACGGCGACGGACCTCTTCGGGGCGGTTTTTTCCACGCCATGCCTGCGCATATGCGAGGAAGAATCGCTCATCACCTGTTAATCCATCGATAACAGGCGCCTCAGCTCCATTGAGGGCCAATTTATAGGCCTTATAGGCGATTTCAAGGCCCGAGAGGTCGCCAATGTTCTCTCCAACGGTAAATGCGCCATTGACGTGGATATCAGGCGTAGAAGCGGGAGAGAGGGCATCAAATTGTTCAATCAGCTTTGCTGCCAACTTTTCAAATGATGCGCGATCGCTATCGACCCACCAATCATTGAGATTTCCATGCCCATCATATTTAGAACCTTGGTCATCAAAACCATGACCAATCTCATGACCGATGACAGAGCCAATCCCGCCGTAGTTGGCAGCGATATCTGCAGTGAGGTCAAAGAATGGTGGCTGGAGAATTGCAGCAGGGAAGACGACCTCATTCTGGACCGGCATGTAATAGGCATTGACTGTCTGCGGGGTCATCAACCATTCGCTCTTATCGACCGGCTTGCCAATCTTTGCCACTTGATAGGCATGTTCGAAAGCTGAGACTCGATGGAGATTGCCAATCAGATCATCTGCCTTAATTTCAAGGGCAGAGTAATCGCGCCACTTATCTGGATAGCCAATCTTTGCGGTGAAGAGAGAGAGCTTTTCAAGCGCTCTCTTCTTGGTCTCATCAGACATCCATGAGAGAGATGTAATGCTCTGCTCGTAAGCCTTCAAGAGATAGTCGACCAAGACCAACATCTCTCGCTTGGCCTCTTCTGGGAAGTAGAGGCTGACATATACCTTTCCAATCGCCTCACCCAGTGAGCCCTGCACAAGTGAAACACCACGCTTCCAGCGTTCGCGGATCTGTGGCGTGCCAGTGAGGGTGGTTCCGTAGAAAGAGAAATTCTGCGCCACGATATCGTCGGTGAGATAAGCGGCAGCACTAGTGATGATGTTCCACTTCAACCATGAGAGCCAGATAGCGCGGCGAGAATCAAAGTCGGCGAGCATCGATGAGATACCTGAGAAGAATGAAGGTTCATGGATATTGAGAGGATCGAGGGCAGCACTTGGAACCTGCGCATTTTCAAGCCAGATATCCCAATGGAAGTTCGGAGCTAGCTCTTCAAGTTCTTGTCGCGTGGTCTTGTTATAAGTCAGCTCGGCATCGCGATCTTTGACCTGATCCCAGTGATGGGTAGCAATCTCGGTCTCGAGGGCGAGGATCTCTTGAGCCATCAGGGGAGTGCCAGTGAGTTCACCCATTCTGGTGAGGTGTGCGAGGAAGGCCTCACGAATCGGAGCGAATTGCTCTTCACGATAATAGGACTCATCAGGCAATGAGAGTCCGCCTTGGCCGATATGGAAAATATTCATTGAAGAGTTCATCGGATCTGCATAGATAGCAGCGCCAAAGAGTCCACCAGCACCGCGCATCTCAAGGCGGGCCATGGTTGCGATAAAAGATTTCAAGTCGGTAATTGCATCTACCGACGCGAGATCATCCTTGAGGGGAGTAACACCACGAGCTGCAATTGCATCGGTATTCATAAAGGACTTATAGAGATCGCCGATCTTCTGACCTTCTGATGATGTGCCACCAGACTCGATGATTGTGCGAACATTGACCTCGGCGACATCGTAGAGAGCGCGGGATACTCCATCACTAGCTCGGTCTGCAGGAATCTCATAGGTATCGAGCCAGGTGCCGGCGAAGTGGCGGTAAAGGTCATCTTGAGGGCGGACCTGGGGATTCATAAATGAGAAGTCGATTCCCGATTTCATTACTACTCTCTTTCGACGCGACGTGCTGGGCAAGTCTACGAGAAAAGTTGAATGTTCAACTATTGTCGTAGGATTCTCCTATGGCAGAGAAAAACGCTACCGCACCTAAGTGGCTCAACCCTTCTGAGATGAAGGCATGGCGCCAATACATCATCGCAAGTCGACGACTTCTCGATGCCCTCGATGAGGACCTTGCGGCACATGATCTCTCGATGGCCGATTATGAAGTCCTCGCTCAACTCAGTGATGCCCCAGATCGCACAATGCGCATGTCTGAACTTGCTGAGGTCGCAATGGTCTCTCGCTCACGTCTCTCCCATCGCATCAAAGTGATGGAGCGCGAAGGATGGGTACGCCGTGAAGCCTGCCCCAACGACAAGAGAGGCTCACTTGCAATCATGACCCCGAAGGGATGGAAGGCGATTGTCGCTGCAGCCCCGGACCATGTAGCCAGTGTGCGAAGCCGTTTTCTCGATGTTTTAGATAAGGGCGATCAGAAGGCGCTCGCTGAAATCTTTGAGCGAGTAGCTACCCGAATTAAAGATATTGATTGTGACGAGTAGATAGATCATTGAAAGATTGATGAAATAAAAAACCCCGCCACATACAGTGGCGGGGTTTTTTATAAGTAATAAATTACTTCTTAGCAGCCTTCTTACGGCGCTTTGGAGCTGCCTTCTTAACAGCTGCCTTCTTAGCTGCTGGCTTGCGCTTAGCAACCTTCTTTGCAGCTGGCTTAGCAGCAGCCTTCTTGCGGCGCTTTGGAGCAGCCTTCTTTGCAGCTGGCTTAGCAGCAGCCTTCTTGCGGCGCTTTGGAGCAGCCTTCTTTGCAGCTGGCTTAGCAGCAGCCTTCTTACGACGCTTTGGAGCAGCCTTCTTTGCAGCAGCTGGCTTAGCAGCAGCCTTCTTGCGGCGCTTTGGAGCAGCCTTCTTTGCAGCTGGCTTAGCAGCAGCCTTCTT
>JBFYJI010000032.1:0-8753 GCA_041311505.1 Candidatus Nanopelagicales bacterium
CGGCCTTCTTACTATGCGATGGTGCGAGCTCTCCACCGCGAAGCCCGAGCCGGCCGCTCGTACTCTTTTATGGTCTGGCACGGAAAGAATCTCGTCGGCCAAATCACGATGGGTGGCGTTATCTATGGCGCACTTCGCGGAGCTCATATCGGTTATTGGATCGATCGTAATTATGCGGGGCGTGGATTCACTACAGATGCGGTAAATCTCTTGACCCGCTTTGGCTTTGAGGGCCTTGGCCTCCATCGGATAGAGATCAATATCCGCCCCGAGAATGCTCCATCCATTCGCGTTGCCGAAAAAGCCGGCTATACATTTGAGAGTGAGCGCCCAGAATTTCTCCATATCGCAGGGGCTTGGCGTGACCATAAGTCATTTGTGAAGATCAATCCTCTGGTGAAATAAACCCTCGGAAATCCCCAGACTCTCGCACCTCTCCTATTAACCTTGGCTCATCATGGCGTCAGGAATTATCTATTTAGCGATTGTGGGCATGTGGGTGGCCTATTTTCTGCCTCGCTGGATACATAACAAGAATGAATTCTCTGGAAAGCATGTAGAGAGTTACAAGAGCGCTCTTCGCGCAGTCGCCGGAAATACTCCAGGAGCTCGAGTCGGAACCGGTGTCATTTACACCGATGTTGATCGCGTTGCTCGTGTAGCTCAGACACTTCTCCGTCGCCGAATCATCTTTTCTCTGATCACAATCACATTGATCTCGACCATTGTAGGAGTCGCAATGAATACGCTCGCGATTGCATCAATTTTTATTCCACTTACTGCGCTCGCAATCTATGTTGCCAGCGTTCGTCGCCAAGCAAATATCGATGCAATTCAGCACCGTCGTATGGATCAGATCCATCGCCGTACAGAAGGTGTGTCACATACCAATCTCTCTGACGTTATTGCCCCAAAGGAATCAACCGAACATTGGATTCCATTTGCAGAGCGCGAAATTTCTGGAGTCACCCTTCTTCCTAAGGGAACAGCAGCAGCACGTGCAGAGTGGCAGCCAAGCGACGTCCCTCTTCCTACCTACGTCAGCGCAGCTAAGGCGATTCAGCCAAAGCGTGTTATCGACCTCACCGAGCCAGGTAAGTGGAGCGATGAGCAAGAGGCTCTAGAGCGTGCAGCGCTTGCAGCAGCAGCTCCATCACGCGATGAAATCTTTGATCAGCAACTTGCTGATGAAGCAGTTGAGCGCCTACGCATCAACCGCGCAGCGAATCAGTAATACTGATTTAACTCCTAAATCCAGCTCTCAAACCACATATGGGCATGCCATGCATCATAGGTAATGGTCTGCCCCATAAAGAGCGGCAGGAAGTAGATAAAGTTGATTGCAATCAATAGAAATACTGCGCCGACTGAAAATTGCGCAAAGAGATAAGCCCTTTCACTCTTCACTCTCTGTGAAGTTAAGAAGAGTTTTGCGCAGTAGACAATCGCAAGGATTACAAATGGTTCAAAGACAATTGCATAGAAAGAGAAAACTGTGCGCTGTTGGAAGAAGAACCATGGAAGATATCCAGCTGCCATTCCAGCGGTGATGAGAGTTACGGCAGGATCAAAACGTCGTTGAATAAGTGAGCGAATCCAGAAACCAAGAACAGTTGCTACTGCGATAGTTCCGATCCACCATAAGAATGGAGTTCCCATCGCAAGAACTTCTTTCGAGCAAGAGTCAGCTCCGCAGTTCTTGGGAGTTTCATAAAAGAAACTTGTAGGGCGTCCCTGAATCAACCAACTCCAAGGATTTGCCTGATAAGGATGTTTCTCTGTTAATGAGGTATGAAAATTGAGAATCTCTTGGTGGTAGTAGATAAATGAAGAGATGACACTTGGCGAGTGGCTGCGATCCCATCCACGGTTGGATGCAAACCATCCCCACCATGATGTGATGTAGATAAAGATTGGTAGAACTCCCAGCGAACCAACACGATAGAGAGTGGGTCGGATGAGATCTCGACCCGTGTGGTGGGTAAATGTGCGATAGAGCGCGATGAGACCAAAGAGCACGACAAAATAGAGGGCGCTCCATTTTGTTGCCAGTGCGAGACCAAGAAATGCGCCGCACCACCAGTACTTCTTACTGATAAAGAAGTAAGTGGCAGCAAGGATAAAGAAGGCTAAGAAGTTATCGAGTAGTGCTGTGCGAGAGTGCACTAGAGCAAGACCATCGACTGCCATGAGAGCACTTGCAAGAGCGGTAAGTAATGGTGAATAGAAGAGGCGATGGGCGATCAGTGCAACGAGCAGAATCATTAGAGAGCCGACAAAGGCAGTTGCAATACGCCATCCAAGAGGGTTATCGCCAAAGATCTTGATACCTGAAGCAATCATCCACTTGCCGATTGGAGGGTGAACAACGAATTCTGGTTTTGATCCGCTGATCTCAACTCCATACTTCAAGAGATCGCGTGCTCCATCAACGTAATAGACCTCATCAAAGATAAATCCTTTGATGGATGCAAGGTCAAAGAGACGAAGAAGAAAAGCAGCTAGCGCGATCATAAGCGGAGCTACAGCTGCAATCATGAGTATAAGAATATGGGAAGATACTCATATGGCACTCACACTCGCAGCGACTCCGCTGGGAAATCCTCTCGATGCCAGCCCTCGCTTGATTCAGGCGATTGAGAGTGCAGAGATAATTGCTGCCGAGGACTCTCGCCGCTTTCATCGACTTGCCTCAGATATCAAAGCTACATTCACCGCAAAGATTCTCTCTTTCTTTGAAGGCAATGAGAGTGACCGCACTCAAGAGCTTTTGACCTATCTACGTGAGGGCAAGAAAGTGCTCGTAGTCTCAGATGCGGGAATGCCAACAATCAGCGATCCTGGATTTAGATTGATGCGCGATGCAATTGCAGAGGGAATCGATGTTCATGTCATCCCAGGACCAAGTGCTCCAACAACTGCCATCGCACTCAGCGGTCTCCCAACAGATCGATTTACCTTTGAAGGATTTGCACCGCGCAGCGCTGGCGCTCGTCTCGCCTTCTATGAAGCGCTCCGTTTTGAAGAGCGCACCATCGTCGCCTTTGAAGCGCCACATCGCCTACTCGAATCACTTCAGGATGCTCTTTCAATCTTTGGTGGTTCTCGTAAAGGCGCAATCTGCCGCGAGATGACAAAGACCTACGAAGAGACAATACGAGGAGATCTCACCACTCTCGTTGAGTGGGCTGGCAAGAATGAAATCCTCGGCGAAATCACACTCGTTATTGCTGGTGTCGAGGTTGGCAGCGAAGCGAAAACTCAGGGCGAGATTGTTGCCCGAGTGCGTGAATTTGAGAAGGCTGGGATGGATCGCAAGAGCGCCATCGCTACAGTGGCAGAAGAGCTCGATTTACCGAAGAAGTTGGTCTATGCCGCGGTAGTTGAAGATAAGAACTCCAATTAGAATCTCCCAATGAAGTCTTTCTATCTGACGACTCCGATCTACTACGTCAATGATGCGCCACATATTGGCCATGCATATACGACTGTTGCCGGAGATGTGCTTACTCGTTGGCATCGCCAGCTCGGTGAATCAGTCTGGTTCCTTACCGGTACAGATGAGCACGGCCAGAAGGTCATGCGCACTGCAGAGCAGAATGGTGTTGCACCACAGGCATGGGCAGATAAGTTGGTGGAAGAGGCATGGAAGCCAAATTGGCGCGCTCTCAATATTGCTAATGACGATTTCATTCGCACTACCGAACCGCGACATATGGATCGAGTGCAGAAATTCCTCACATCGCTTAAAGATAAAGGCTTTATCTATCAAGGTGATTTCGAAGGTCCATATTGCGTTGGATGTGAAGAGTTTAAGTTGCCAGGTGATTTGCTCGAGGGCAATCTCTGTCCAATTCACAGCAAGCCGGTTGAGAACGTAAAAGAGACCAACTGGTTCTTTAAGCTCTCTGAATTTGCACAACCACTTCTCGATCATTACAAGAAGAATCCAGAGGCATGCCAGCCGGAGTCTGCTCGTAATGAAGTTGTTGCCTTCCTCGAAGGTGGCGTGCGCGATCTCTCGATCTCTCGTTCGACATTTGATTGGGGAGTTCCTGTTCCTTGGGATACCGACCAAGTTGTCTACGTCTGGTTTGATGCTCTTCTTAACTATGCAACTGCGGTAGGGCTCACAGATGATGCATCATCTGAAGGTGGTAAGAAGTTTGCACAGACTTGGCCCGCAGACGTTCATTTGGTCGGAAAAGATATCTTGCGCTTCCATGCAGTGATCTGGCCTGCAATGTTGATGGCTGCAGGTCTTGAAGTTCCTAAGAAGGTCTTTGCACATGGTTGGTTGCTAGTCGGTGGCGAGAAGATGTCAAAGTCAAAGCTCACCGGAATCGCACCATCTGATATCACCGATCACTTTGGAGTAGATGCATTCCGCTACTACTTCCTCCGAGCAATCCCATTTGGTAGCGATGGATCTTTCTCTTGGGAAGATATGAGCGCTCGTTACACATCAGAACTCGCCAATGACTTTGGAAACCTCGCCTCTCGCCTTGCCGCGATGGTCGAAAAGTATTGTGGTGGAGTACTTCCAGCGGTCGCTGAAGATAGTGATTTATCAGCATCTCTTAAGGAGACTGTCGCGAAGGCAAATAGCGCGATGCAGGCACTTGATTTCCAGGGTGGCATCACAGCAATCATGGATTTCTGTAAGCAGGTCAATGGCTTTGTCACAATTAAAGAGCCATGGATTCTTGCAAAGGACCCTGCTAACCAGAAAGTCCTAGAAGAAGTTCTCTACAACACTGCAGAGTCTCTTCGCGCACTTGCAACCCTGCTCCACCCAGTAATGCCTACAACGACAGAGATTTTGTGGGAGTCACTCGGAGCAAAGGCAGCTCTTGGCGAGATCGGCTCACAGAAAATTGGCGATGTCGCACGCTGGGGTCAGCTTCCACAAGGTGCAACTGTGACAAAGACTCCGGTCTTATTCCCACGCCTTGAGGTGAAGGAATAAGTATTTATGGCTGACCGCCACAATCGCGATATCGATAGAGATTTTGCGCCGCTTCCAGAGCCACTTCCATCTCCAGTTGCAGATGCGCATGCCCATATCGAGATTGTCACCAATGATGCGCCGGATTCTGATGCAGTTCGCAAAGTTCTCGATGACGCTGCATCTGTCGGTGTTGATCGAATTGTGCAAGTGGGTTATTCGGCAGAGCAATCTGAGTGGTGCGCCGCTCTTGCAGATCTTTATCCTGGACGTGTCTTAGCTGCAGTCGCATTGCATCCCAATGAAGCTCCAGTTGTTGAAGATCTCGCCGCAGATATGGCAATCATTGAGCGACTTGCACATATGCCTCGTGTGCGTGCAATAGGTGAGACTGGTCTCGACTACTTCCGCACTCCACCAGAGCTCCGCGGAGTTCAGCAAGAATCATTTAAATGGCATATCGAGTTAGCTAAGAAGACTGGAAAAGCTCTCGTCATTCATGATCGAGATTCACATGACGATGTTCTCTCAGTGCTACTTGAGGTTGGCGCCCCTGAGAAGACTGTCTTTCACTGCTTCTCAGGCGATGTTGAGATGGCGAAGATCTGCATCGATCGCGGCTACATTCTCTCTTTTGCAGGAACAATGACTTTCAAGAACGCTCCAGCTCTCCGTGAAGCGGTGAAGCTAGTCCCGCATGATCAGTTACTCGTTGAGACCGACTCACCGTTCTTGGCTCCAACTCCTCACCGCGGATTACAAAATACGCCAGCACAGATTCCGACCATTGTGAGGGCGATGGCTGCTGAGCGTGGAGAAGATCTTGATGAGCTCTGCCAGGCGCTCTCCCGCAATACTGAGCGAGTATTTGGATCCTTTGCATGAGCCTCTTAGGTGCTGCAGAGATCCGCGAATTAGCGGCGGCCCTCGATCTCAAGCCATCTAAATCTCTCGGTCAAAACTTTGTCCACGATGGCAATACATGTCTCAAGATAGTTCGAACAGCTGGTGTGCAACCAGATGATGTCGCACTTGAGATTGGTCCTGGTCTTGGCTCTCTCACTCTTGCGATGATGCAAGAGGCAAAACAAGTAGTTGTTATAGAGATCGATAAACGACTGGCAGAACAACTTCCCATTACCGCTGCTAAACATGGGGATGCAAGCAAACTCACTGTCATCAATAGCGATGCTCTGCAGGTAAATTCACTTCCGATTGAACCAACAGTCCTCATCGCAAATCTTCCTTACAATGTTTCAGTTCCTGTCTTCTTGCACATGCTTGAGACTTTCCCAACTCTTCGCACTGGTGTTGTTATGGTGCAAGCTGAAGTTGCAGATCGACTTGCAGCGGTGCCGTCAACTAAAGAGTATGGAGTCCCAAGCGTAAAAGCCGCGTGGTGGGCTGATGTCACCGGTGCTGGAGTTGTTTCTCGCCAGATCTTCTGGCCAGTTCCTAACGTTGAATCAAAGCTCGTAGCATTTACTCGTCGCGCAACCCCTGGTGATGAATCTTTACGAGTGCGCACCTTTGAGATTATCGATCTCGCCTTTGCACAACGTCGTAAGATGCTTCGCTCTGCCCTCTCATCTCGTTATGGGGGATCGGCAGCTGCAGAGAAGGTGCTAGAGGGAGCTGGGATTAATCCGACCCTTCGTGGCGAGGCGCTGGATATATCTGCCTTTGTTGCAATCGCTACCTACGAATCAACTCTGCCAGAACTGCGATAGGGTCATAACGTGGCTCTTAATTCGGTGACGGTACGGGTACCTGCAAAGGTCAACCTGCAGCTCTCTGTTGGCCCACGTGAAGCTAATGGATATCACAATCTTGTCTCTGTCTTTCAAGCTGTATCAATCTTTGACGATGTCACACTGACAAAATCACATCCAGGCAGCGGCGTAACCATCGCCGTAACTGGTGATCAGACTCATGGAGTTCCAGAGGATGATTCAAACCTCGCAGTAAAAGCGGCAAAGCTCATTGGTGAGAAGTTTGATCTCGATGTAGATGTTCATATTGAGGTCAAGAAATCCATTCCTGTCGCAGGTGGAATGGCCGGTGGTTCTGCCGATGCTGCTGCAACATTGGTTGCGATGGACGCCCTCTATAAGTTAGAGGCAACTCGCGAAGAGCTGTTAGAGCTCGGTAGCCAACTAGGTAGCGATGTCCCTTTCATGATTACAGGTGGAACGGCAGTCGGCACTGGACGTGGAGATCAGCTCACAGCAGCGCTTTCACGGGGCACCTATCACTGGGTATTTGCACTCTCAACAGTCGGTCTCTCTACTCCAGCGGTTTATGCAGAGTGCGATCGCATGCGTGCTGAGTTAGAAGTTGCAGATCCCAAAGTAAGTGACACGTTGATGCAGGCTCTCCTTACAGCAGATGCTGAGGCAGTAGGCGATGCTCTTACCAATGATTTACAGAAGCCAGCATGTTCACTCCGACCAGCTCTCTCACTTGTTCTTGATGTCGGTCGTGACTTTGGTGCACTCGGTGCGATTGTCTCTGGATCAGGTCCTACAGTCGCTTTTCTTGTTGCAGATGAAGAGGCAGGTCTCGACTTAGCCGTTGCACTGACTGCAAGTGGAGTCGTTGGCAGCGTTGCACGTGCCACGGGTCCTGTGCACGGTGCGCGCGTTATTTAACGTTATTCAGCTTCAGTATCAAAGGTCGCGGCTAAACGACTTAATAAATCAGCCAACTCTGCTTGCTCGCTCTTATTGAGATCTGTAAGAAATGTTCGCTCATTTGCAATGAGATGATCGAGAGCAACATCAACTTTCTTCATACCTAGTGCGGTTAATGAAACTAAAGAACCGCGACCATCGCTTGGATCGGGCTGCCGAGTAATCAACTTAAGCTCTTCTAAACGATCAAGACGGTTAGTCATTGTGCCGCTAGAGACCATCGTCTCCTGCATCAACTGACTTGGTGAGAGTGTGTGTGGTGCGCCGGCGCGACGTAGGGCGGCAAGAACATCGAAACCCCAAACTTCAAGATCGGCAAATGCATCACGGCGAGCGAGATCGAGGTGGCGTGAGATGCGTGTAATGCGACTGAGGATCGCCAGAGGGGAGAGGTCGACATCTGGCCGCTCGCGCTTCCAGGCAGCGATGAGTCTGTCTACTTCGTCGCGGTGGTCGTTCTTCTCCATGGCGTGAAGGTTAGCGTCAGTTTGGAAAGTCAGGCGTTGATAAGGGAGAATATAGGTTCCGCCATTGTGTAGTGGCTAGCACATGGGCCTTTGAAGCCCAGGGTCCAGGATCGATACCTGGTGGCGGAGCAAAGCATTGCCCGCCGAAATCAATGGCGGAGCAAGTTGCAGGTAGACTCTCTCCATGAGCCTCGAAACCGTAGTGATTCTCGCTGCGGGTGAAGGTACGCGAATGAAGTCGCAGACCCCCAAGGTTCTCCATGAGATTGCAGGCCGCTCACTTGTCGGCCACGTCATTGCAGCTGTTGAGACTCTCTCTCCAAAGCACCTTCGAGTTGTAGTCGGCTCTGGTCGCGAAAAGGTTGAGGCTCATATCGCCGAGATTGCACCAAAGGCGACGACTGTCTTTCAAGAGCACCGTGGCGGCACAGGCCATGCTGCGCAGTTGGCGCTCGCTGATCTGACTCCTGCAGGCACCATCCTTATCTTGGCAGGCGATACCCCAATGCTTACCGGCGAATCCCTTGCAGCGCTTTTGGCAGGTCATCAGGATGGTGGATATACAGCATCTGTTCTCACAGCAGAACATCCAGAGCCAACAGGTTATGGCCGCATTATTCGCGGCGATGATGGCTCACTTCTTCG
>JBFYJI010000009.1:0-30007 GCA_041311505.1 Candidatus Nanopelagicales bacterium
GTTGTCTTCTGGATCTGCATCAAGAATTCAACGTTGGACTTGGTGCCCTTCATCTTCTCAAGGAGAAGCTCAAGAGCTGCTTGTGGCTCGAGTGCATGGAGAACGCGACGAAGCTTCCAGACAATGTTGAGCTCTTCTGTGCCCATAAGGATTTCTTCCTTACGAGTCGACGATGAGACAACGTTGACTGCTGGGAAGATGCGCTTATCAGCGATACGACGATCAAGGATGAGCTCCATATTTCCAGTTCCCTTGAACTCTTCGAAGATAACTTCATCCATACGAGAACCTGTCTCGATAAGAGCTGTCGCAAGAATTGTGAGCGATCCGCCATCTTCGATATTACGTGCTGCACCGAAGAACTTCTTTGGTGGGTAGAGAGCTGCTGAATCAACACCACCAGAGAGGATGCGGCCAGATGCTGGTGCCGCGATGTTGTATGCACGGCCAAGACGTGTGATTGAGTCGAGGAGAACAACAACGTCATGTCCAAGCTCTACGAGACGCTTTGCGCGCTCGATAGCAAGCTCTGCAATCATTGTGTGATCTTCTGCAGGACGATCGAAAGTTGATGCAATCACTTCACCCTTTACTGAGCGCTGCATATCTGTAACTTCTTCAGGGCGTTCATCGACGAGAACAACCATGAGGTGAACCTCAGGATTGTTAACCGTGATCGCATTTGCAATTGCTTGCAAGACCATTGTCTTACCAGCCTTAGGAGGGGCAACGATAAGTCCGCGCTGTCCCTTACCAATAGGTGCAATCAAATCGATAACACGGGTAGTCAAAACGTTTGGCTCAGTCTCAAGGCGAAGACGCTCTTGAGGATAGAGAGGTGTGAGCTTTCCGAACTCAACGCGATTGCGTGACTCTTCAACAGCAACGCCATTGACGGTCTCGAGAGTAATAAGAGGGTTGTACTTCTGGCGTGACTCACCTTCACGAGCTTGGCGAACCTGGCCTGTAACTACATCTCCCTTACGAAGACCGTACTTACGTACCTGGCCCTGTGAGACGTAAACATCGTTTGGACCTGGAAGGTAGCCAGCTGTGCGGATAAATGAGTAGTTCTCGAGAATATCTACGAGACCACCAACTGGTACGAGGACATCATCTTCACCGATGACTGGCTCGCGCTCTTCGCGGTTACGGTCACGGTTGCGGTCACGACGATTGCGATCACGACGGTTACGGTTGCGGTCATTACGATCGCCGCGATCACCACGGTTATCAGATGAATCATCGCCGTCATTGTCGCGAGAGCCGCGTGAATCGCTCTCAGATGAATCCTCAACAGAGTCATCACCATTTGAATTCTTATTGTTGCGCTTGGCATTACGTGCCTCGCGGCGAGCTTCGCGCTCTGCCTTTGCTGCATCGCGGTTTGCTGCCTGAAGGTCGCTGATAGCCGACACGAGCGCATCCTTCTTGAGCTTTGCTGCGCCTTCGATACCGAGTTGGGAGGCGACTTCCTTAAGCTTTGGAAGTGTCATTGCAGCGAGTTCTGTTGTTGTCATTGATTTCTTTTCTTCATTGACCCGCTACTGATGTAGCGAGAATCGATTGTGGAAGGTATTGCTGTATTTCTGAGATTGTTACCAGCGAAATCCGCCTCATTGAAACCGGCGAGCTGATGGCGAAACTATAGCAGGGTCGCTCCGCGTGAGGCAATTTCGAGGATAGTCGCTTCAAAACCCTTGCCGCCAGCTAACTTCAACTCTTCCACCTCTCGCTGATCTGCTGTGTGGAGGGCTAGGACAGTGGGACCAGCTCCTGAGATAAATGCTGCTACTCCCGCTCCGCGCAACTTTTCAACGAGCGCAAAAGACTCTGGCATAGCGCTTGCACGATATGACTGGTGAAGGAAATCTTCAGTTGCAGTAAAGAGGAGATCAGGGCGTGTGGTGAGTGCATGGCTCATCAGAGCTCCATTTGTTGTGTTGCGAACTGCATCCGCAAATGGAATTGAATCTGGAAGCATCTTGCGCGCCTTTGATGTCGCAAGCTCCTTATTGGGAATATATGCAATCGCCTGAATTCGTGGATCTACATTGAGATGAACGCAATGAGCCGAAGACTTGTGCTTCTCCATCTCAAACCAAGAGATTGTTGCGCCACCAAAGAGTGATGCAGAGACATTATCTGGATGTCCCTCCATATCGGTCGCGAGAGAGAGAAGTTGAATATCGTTCATATGGTCTTCACCGTTAAGAACGAGAGCTCGAGCAAGAACTAGACCGCCGATGATTGCGCTTGCTGATGAACCAAGTCCACGACCATGCGGATTGACATTGAGTGCGCGAATTGCAAGGCCTTTAGGGCGTCCACCGAGAAAATCAAAACCCTTATACATCGCCTTCACGAGAAGGTTCTTCTCGTTGCGAGGAAGCTCATCTGCGCCCTCACCGGTGATATCTATATCCAGAATTGCATCATCGAGAACTTGTGCGACGTAACGATCGTGCATTGAGAGAGCTAAACCAAATGCATCAAAGCCGGGGCCGAGGTTTGCAGATGATGCAGGAACCTGCACCTGCATTGGCTTTGCTTTGAAAGTTGGCTTATGCATCATATTAAGCTCGGCTCAATCCAAGAGCTTCTGCTGCAACATCAGCGCTAACAGGAACGCTGACAGGATCTTTGGCACCCTCAAGCGCCCAAGGAATATCCTTCAAGCCATTTCCTGTGCATGTAATAACAATCTTCTTGCCGCGTGGAAGTTTTCCTGCCGCCTTGTATTTAATAAGACCTGCAAGACCAGCAGCTGATGATGGCTCGCAGAAGATTCCTTCGTGTGCAGAAAGAATGCGGTAAGCGGCCAAAATCTCTTCATCTGTTACTGAATCTATGAGTCCCGCTGATTCATCACGAGCTGCGATTGCTTGATCCCATGAAGCTGGCTTTCCAATGCGGATTGCTGTTGCAATGGTTTCTGGATTATCAACTGGGTGGCCAAGCACGAGGGGAGCAGCACCGGCTGCTTGGAATCCCCACATCGCCGGCTTCTTCTTTGAGAGACCATCGGTGAAGTACTCGTTATAGCCCTTCCAATAAGCAGTGATATTTCCTGCATTTCCAACTGGAAGCGTGTGAATATCTGGTGCTTCACCCAAGAGGTCAACAACTTCAAATGCTGCAGTCTTCTGCCCTTCAATGCGGAATGGATTGACAGAGTTAACAAGTGAAACTGGGTACTTCTCTGAAAGTTCACGAGCCAAGACAAGGCAATCATCAAAGTTGCCTTGCACCTGAAGAAGCGTTGCTCCATGGGCAACAGCTTGTGCAAGTTTGCCCATCGCAATCTTTCCTTCAGGGATCAAGACTGCAGGAACCATTCCTGCCTTGACAGCGTAGGCAGCAGCTGATGCAGATGTATTACCGGTTGATGCACAGATAACAGCCTTTGCGCCATCTTCTGCAGCCTTTGAGATCGCCATAGTCATTCCGCGATCTTTAAAAGATCCAGTTGGATTGATTCCTTCGAACTTAACCCATACATCATTGCCCAGAAGTTCAGAGAGATAAGCGGCGTGAATAAGTGGAGTTCCACCTTCGCGAAGAGTGACAACAGGAGTCTTTCCGCTTACAGGAAGGCGGTGGCGATACTCCTCAATAACTCCGAGCCATTGATGTGCACCATCGCGCTTCTTTCCGAAGATTCCCATTATGCACTTACTCCCTCTACGCGAATGACGCTTGAAACCTTTGAGACGATATCCATATTCTTGAGTGCATCAACGGTCGCCTTGAGTTCACCTTCAGTTGCGAGGTGAGTCACGATGATCAACTCTGCATCTGAGCCACGACCATTTTGATCAACGGTCTGGATAGAAACTCCCTGGGTTGCAAAAACCTGTGCAATGGAGGCCAAAACACCTGATTTATCTTGCACTTCAAGGCGAATCAAGAACTTAGTCTTTGTTGTCTCAATCGGTGCAATATCGCGATCTGCATAATCTGTTTCGCGCTGACCTACAGAGTTATGAGCAATGTGACGTGAAACTGCAAGAACATCGCCGAGAATTGCAGAGGCTGTTGGAGCGCCTCCTGCACCGCGACCATAGAACATGAGCGGTCCTGCTGATTCTGCTTCGACGAAGACTGCATTAAATGCTTCGCGCACAGATGCAAGAGGATGTGCCTTCTCAAGCATTACAGGATGGACACGTACTGAAATTTCATCGTTAGGAGTCAACTCTGCAATTGCAAGAAGCTTGATGACATAGCCAAGTTCTTTTGCGAGTTGAACATCTTCGAGAGTGATTTGGGATATTCCTTCGCGGTAAACATCGGAGACAGTTACGCGAGTATGGAATGCAAGACCTGAAAGAATTGCCGCCTTTGCTGCTGCATCAAAACCTTCGATATCTGCAGTGGGATCTGCTTCTGCATATCCGAGGTCCTGAGCCTCTTTAAGGGCAACAGCAAACTCTTTATTCTCTTCATGCATCTTTGTGAGAATGTAATTAGTAGTTCCGTTAACGATTCCCATAACACGGATGACGAAGTCACCCACAAGAGAGTCGCGAAGCGGACGAATAATTGGAATAGCACCTGCTACAGATGCCTCATAGTAAATATCTTCACCTTGAGCATATGCAGCTGTGAAGAGCTCTGCGCCATTGCTTGCAAGGAGCGCCTTGTTGGCAGTCACAATTGATTTGCGATTCTTGATTGCAAGATGAGCTAATTCATTTGCTGGTTCGATGCCGCCCATCACTTCGACTATGAGATCGATCTCTGGGTCGTTAACGATAGAGAATGGATCCGTAGTAAAGAGCGACGGGTTGATACCTGGGTAATCCTTAATGGTGCGGACGGCAATCTTGGCGAGCTCGATCTTGACGCCTGCACGGGTTGAGAGCTCTTCAGTATCTGCCAAGAGGAGGCGAGCTACCTCGCTGCCGACAACGCCACAGCCGAGCATGCCGATACGTACGGGCTTATCTCCTCGGGTCATGTGGGTGATTCTTTCACATCTTGGCTACATCGAGCGCGAGCAAATCTGCCTCGGTCTCGCGTCGCACGATCACACGTGCTGCACCATTAATAACAGCGACCACCGGTGGTCGAGGCACATGGTTGTAATTGCTCGCCATCGAGCGGCCATAAGCGCCAGTAGCAGGTGTGGCAATCAGGTCACCTGGAGCAATATCTGATGGAAGTTGAATATCACGAATGATGATGTCACCAGTTTCGCAATGCTTTCCTACGAGACGAGATTGAACGGTAGGTGCAGATGAGGTGCGTTGTGCAATACATGCAAAGTATTCAGCATCATAGAGAGCAGTACGAGCATTATCACTCATGCCGCCATCGACAGAGATGTACTTACGCACAGAACCATCCTCAATCACTACATCTTTTACAGTTCCAACTTCATACAAGGTAAACATCGTCGGTCCTACGATATTTCTACCTGGCTCGATTGAGATAGATGGAAGTGCGAGCGAGTAACGCGCAGCTGCTTCGCGAAGCGCCTTACCGATATTCGGAAGAACGCCACTTGGCTCAACTGTCTTCTCGGTTTCGAGATATGCAATTCCATATCCTCCACCGAGATCAAGCTCTGGAAGTTCGTGGCTATATGCATCGCGATAGCGAGCCATAAATGCCAAGAGGCGATCGGCTGCAATTTCAAATGCTTCTGTACCGAAGATCTGTGAGCCGATATGGCAATGCACGCCACGGAGTTCGAGCTCTGGAAGAGTTGCGATCTTCTCGACTGCGCTCCATGCAGCACCTGAAGCAATTGAGAACCCAAACTTCACATCTTCATGTGCTGTCGAAATAGATTCATGGGTATGCGCTTCGATTCCGGGGGTAAGTCGAATGAGAACCGCTTGGCGCTTACCGTGCTTACGAGCTGCCTCTGCTACTCGATCAATCTCGTAGAGCGAGTCCATAACAATGGTGTTGACACCGAGTGAGACAGCGCGATCAATCTCGCTGAGAGATTTGTTATTACCGTGGACCTGAATATTTTCAGGAGCAACGCCACCAGCGAGTGCAACTGCGAGCTCTCCCCCTGTGCAGACATCGATTCCGATGCCAATCTCAGAGATCCAATGGGCAACAGCAGTGCAGGTAAATGCCTTTGAAGCATAGAAGACATGCCCTGCGCTCTCGCCAAACTCTCCTGCAAGTGCATCACGCCAAGCGGCTGCGCGCGCTCGGAATGCAGCTTCATCGAGGAAAAATGTTGGTGTTCCAAAATCTGCTGCGAGTTGTGATGCAGCAATTCCTGAAAGATGGAGTTCGCCATTTTTCAATGAAATGTTTGTAGACCACATTGGTCCTACTGAGTTGGGATGAGCCATTACATACGCTCCGGTGCACTTACGCCGAGAAGTTCGAGACCATTTGCAATGACCTGCATCGTTGCAGCGCAGAGATTGGCGCGAGCTGAGTGAATAGGAGAGATCGCTTCATCACCGAGTGGGAGGACTCGGCAATCTGCATAGAAGCCGTGGTAAACACCTGCGAGTTCCTCAAGATAACGCGCAATACGGTGTGGCTCGCGAAGCTCGGCAGCTGAGGCAACGATACGTGGGAACTCAGCCAATGTGCCGAGTAGCTCGTTCTCGCGGTCATGTGAAAGTTGTGATGGATCAAAATTCTCAAGTCCATATGGAATAGAAAGCTCTGCCACATTGCGAAGTACGCCTGCGATACGAGCGTGGGCATATTGAACGTAATAGACAGGGTTTTCGTTGGTATTGCTTCGCAAGATATCGATATCCATCACCATCGGTGTCTCGACTGGATAACGGATGAGCGTGTAGCGAGCAGCGTCAACGCCAACCTTCTCAACCAACTCTTCAAGAGTAATGATGGTGCCAGCGCGCTTAGAAAGCTTTACCTCTTCGCCACCTTCCATGATCTTTACCAACTGGCCGATAAGGACGTGGATGTTGTAATCGGCATCGTCTCCTGCACAAGCAGCAACCGCACGAAGACGATGAATATATCCATGGTGATCTGCGCCAAGCATGTAGATGCAGATATCGGCGCCACGTTCGCGCTTATTAATGTAATAAGCAGTGTCTGATGCGAAGTAGGTGAGATCACCATTCTCTTTAATGAGGACGCGATCTTTATCATCCCCAAAATCAGTAGTGCGCAGCCAGACGGCGCCATCTGCTTCAAAGACATGGCCCTGCTCGCGCAGCTTCTCCATACCGTGCTCTACTGCACCAGATTGGTGGAGTGAGCGCTCTGAGAACCAGACATCAAACTTTGTATGGAATGTATCGAGAACAGATTGCTGCTGAGCAAGTTGCACTTTATAAGCTGCTTCTCGGAAATCTTCTAACGATGTGATTCCAGGATTTTCTGCTACGACTATCTTTGCAAGATCTTTGATGTAATCGCCTTGGTATCCATCTTCCGGAATTGGTTGACCTGTTGCAGCTGCCTGAACTGATTGACCAAAGAGATCCATCTGGCGTCCGCGATCATTGATATAGAACTCTTGTGTGACTTTTGCACCTGCTGCCTTGAGCACTCTGCCAAGAGCATCACCGACTGCAGCCCAACGTGTGTGGCCCAAGTGAAGTGGGCCAGTCGGGTTGGCGCTAATAAATTCGAGATTGATGGAGATGCCTTGAAGTGAATCACCATGACCATACTTCGCACCACTAGTAAGAATCGTGCGGACAAGCTCTGCCTGATTGGCGCGATCGAGAGTGATATTGATGAATCCTGGCCCTGCAATATCAACCTTGCTTACACCAGGAAGAGCGGCGATCGCACTCTGGAGAAGGGTCGCAACGTCGCGCGGATTCTTACCTGCAGCCTTCGCCAACTGAAGCGCAATAGAGGTTGCATAATCGCCGTGATCGCGATTCTTGGGGCGCTCTAAAACAACAGTCTCAGGTGCTACGCCCGTGAGCTCGCCCTTCTCGATGGCAGCAACAACAAGCGCCTGAATAGATGAAGCGAGTTGATCTGCGAGCGAGGACATTTGCGTAGTTTACCTATCCCCTCCCCGCCAAGAAGACGATTTTGGCTACCGGGCGCCGAAGCCTTACTCTTGCTCCTGCATTCACTTAAGAAATCCACTGAATGTGCGCGGGAGTGGTGAAATGGCAGACACGCTAGTCTTAGGAACTAGTGCTTCGGCGTGCGGGTTCAAGTCCCGCCTCCCGCACAATCTCTTTACACTCAGTCCATGAGCAACTCTGAAAACCAATACCAGGCAGGTGCCTGCAATATCGGCCCATCTGAGATCCACCGTAGATATCAAGTAGCTATCGTCGGCGGGACTATCTATCTCATCCTCTCCTTCCTCTTGCTCTCATCAAATGAAACTTCACTGATTCGACTCACCGCATTTATCCCAGCGATGATTACTTCGGTTGGATATGTGCAAGCTCGGCGTCGATTCTGTCTCGCATACGGCTTTGCAGGTCTCGTTAATTTTGGTCGCGCAGGAGATGTCTCCAAGATTGCAGATCCAGTCGCCCTTGCCGCTGATCGTGCCTACGCATTTAAAGTTCTCTTTATCGCACTCATACCAGCGCTCTTGATGACTGGTGTTATCTACTTTCTCTAAAGAGAGTTAATTAAGTAGAACGAGAAAATTATGGCAAAGATGTCACCAGCAAAGGCGAAGAAGTTACGCGGAGAGGCTCAACGAGCGGCTGCCGCACGGAAGGCAGAGAAGGCAGCAGCAAAGTGCCCTGTAACTCGCGGCGAAGTCGACCTCGACTCCTACGCTGTAGTGGATGGTGAGTGGAGAGAGATTGGTTTAGCTGCTCCGGCACGACGTGCACTTGTTGATGCAGGCTTACTGAAGGTCTCAGATCTTCGCAAAGAGAACCTCGCAGATATCAAGGATCTCCATGGCATGGGGCCAAATGCAATTCGAATTCTTGTTGCTGAAATGAAGAAGCAAGATATCTCTTTTAGAAATTAGCCAGTGAGCTTTCGAATTACAGAATCTCTCCGAGCAATACTTCTACTCTCTTCTTAATCTCATCTCTAATAACACGCACTTCTTCGATACCTTGCCCTGCAGGATCGTCGAGCGCCCAATCTTCATAGCGCTTTCCCGGATAAACAGGACAGACATCACCGCAGCCCATTGTGATCACTACATCTGAAGCTTCCACCGAATCAGTGGTGAGAACCTTCGGAACCTGATGTGCGATATCTATTCCCAGCTCAGCCATCGCTTCCACTGCGACAGTATTGATGGAATCTTTAGGGGCTGAACCCGCTGAAAAAACTTCCACACGATCTCCACCAAGAGTGCGCATAAAACCAGCAGCCATCTGAGAACGTCCGGCGTTATGTACACACACAAAGAGGATGCGCTTGCGTGTACTCATTCTTACTTCTTTAGCTGATCAGCGAGAAGAGCACCTAGGAGACCACCAAGAATCTGGGCGCCTACAAATGCAAGGGCGGTATTGAGTGGAATTCCAGCGTACGAATCCGTGAAAGTACGTGCAATTGCCATCGCCGGGTTAGCAACGACGGATGTTGGTGTAAAGAAGTAACCGGTGAAAATCCAGAGTGCGACACCTACTGGGATGAATACAGACTTCTCAATATTAATGAGGTGTCGAATGACAAAGAGAAGTCCGAGCGTTGAGAAAACTTCTGAGGCAATTGCCACGCCACTTGCGCTTACATTTACCTTCGATGAGATGAGATCTGTGCTGAAGAGATGATTGGCAAAGACAACTCCTACGACTCCTCCGAGAATCTGCGCAACAATGTATTGAATTGCAAGTTTCCATGTGACCTCGCGCTTCCAGAGAAAGACAATGGATACAGCGGGATTGAAATGCCCACCACTGATAGGTCCGAAGGCGCTAATGATGAGCGCAAGAACTCCCGCTGCTACTAATGCATTAATAAGGAGGCGAATAGCTCCATCGTCGGTAATGGAGGTCGCCATCAAGCCTGCTCCTACGATTCCTAAAGCCAAGAAGAGAGATCCGAGAAATTCAGAGGTTAATTTGCGCATATCCCAATGCTAGTACCCTTACCCGATGCGCACTCAGATTAAAGAGCTTCATGGCTATAAAGGCTTCACCATGCTCGCATCTGCGCGCTTTATCTCCAATATTGGAAATGGAATGTCCCCGATTGCTCTTGCATATGGAGTACTCAGTATCCCTGGAGCAACTGGAAAAGATCTCAGCCTAGTTATGGCCGCTCGATACTTTCCACTCGTTGCATTTATGTTGATTGGTGGAGTCTTTGCAGATCGATTCCAACGCAACCGCATTGTTGGCGGAAGTGACATCATCGGCAGTTTCCTTGCAGCAACGAGTGCGATTTCACTGATCGGCGGCTTCCCTCACATCTGGATCTTGATAGCAATGGGCGCACTCTTTGGAGTTCTCAATGCTCTCTGGTGGCCAGCGATGTCAGGTGTGTTGCCTGAGATTTTGCCGAAAGAGAAGTTGCAAGATGGCAATGCTGTGATTGGTCTTGTGAGCAACATCGGAAATATCTCCGGTGCACTCTTGGGTGGTGTCATCGTTGCGGCATTTAATCCAGGATGGGGCCTTCTAGTTGATGCAATCTCATTCTTTATCGCAGGCGTTGTTGTGTGGAACATCCCACTGCCATCAAAGAGCCGTATCGAAAGCCCTGGAATTCTCCATGATCTCCACGTTGGTTGGCGCGAATTCATCTCTCGCTCATGGGTTGTCACAATGGTGATCACCTTTGCAATGATCAATATGGCATTTGAATCAATGCTTCAAGTGCTCGGTCCACTTAATTTCCGCGATGGCAGTAGTGGACCTCGCCAATGGTCGCTCAACTTAGCCGGCCTCACTGCAGGAATGATGATCGGTGGAGTCATTGTTCTAAAGAGACGATTTAAGCGACCTCTATTTGTTGCAATGGTGTTGATTGCATTATCTACAGTCTGGGATTTTGCACTTGCATTTGATCTCCATCTAGCAATTGCGATTGTTGCAGCAATCTTCTCTGGAATAACTGTTGAATTCTTTATGGTTACCTGGAACACCTCGATGCAGAGCCATATCCCTGAAGAGTCATTCTCGCGAGTGAACGCCTATGACGCTCTAGGGTCGTACGGAATCGCCCCTATCGGCATAGTTATTGCAGGACCTCTTGCAACCCACTTTGGGGTCAACACTATTTTGATGGCAACAGGCACTCTCACATTTATCGCAGCTCTCTTATCTCTCACTGTAAAGTCTGTGCGAGAGCTCTCAAACGACTAGGCTCTTGCTATGAGCGAGAATCACCCATTACCAACAGAACCTACTAAGCCAGTAGTCCCGCCAAAATTACGTGGATGGTTTCATCTGGGTGCAACTCCCGCTGTCATTATCGCTTCACTCGTTCTCTTCATCTTGAGTAAAGAGTCGCTCAAATTTGCAGTTGCTCTCTATTCCATAACAGCGATCATGTTATTTAGCGTCTCTGCTATCTATCATCGCGTTCCATGGGTTCCTGAGAAGAAGAAGATGTGGCGCCGTTGGGATCACGCAAATATCAATCTCCTTATTGCAGGTTCTTACACACCTTTTGCTGTCGCACTTCTTGAACCACATGATCGCAATCTCATGCTCGCAATTGTCTGGACGGGCGCACTCGCTGGAGTTGCAATCCGCGTCTTCTGGATCGGTGCACCACGATGGCTCTATGTCGCTAACTATTTAGTGCTTGGTTGGGTTGCAATTGTCTATACGCCACAGCTCTATGACCGTGGTGGGTTATGGGTTCTCATTCCAATCCTCATCGGAGGTCTGCTCTACTCGATCGGTGCAATCTTCTATGCCCTCAAGCGTCCAGGTCGTGAGGCGAAGTACTTCGGCTTCCATGAGCTCTTCCATATCTTCGTCCTCGCAGCATGGATCAGCCAATACCTCGCTATCTGTTTCGCTATTTACCGTGCAAGGTAAATAGCGTTGAAGGGGCAAGGGCTATTTACCGTTCGAGGTAAGGGGCGGGTGCATGGGGGCGATTTCCCCCCTCCTCAGAATGCTCTAATCTATGAGCCTTGCAGAAGGGCGCTTTTCGAGCAGCAGCTGCAGTCACTAGAGATACTGGGGTAATTACATGGCAGAGAAGAAGGACTTTCTCAACTGGGTCGGATTCCGTGAAGAATCAGAGCGCCCAACTGCTGGCAACCCTGTAGATCGCATCCGCGAACTCGAGTCACAGCTCGCAGATCTTCGCTCACGTCGCGATATCACCGCGTTGAGCAAGGAAGAGTTTGAAATCCTCGCAACTGAAACTGCCATGATGATGATTAAGTCTGCACAGGCACGTGAGGCGAAGGCTCACTCATCTGCAGAGCGTCTCATCAACGAGTCAACACGTAATGCGAAGGATCTCCTCGAAGGTGCAGAGTCAAAGGCTCGCAGCATCCTCTCTGGCGCAGAGTCACGTGGCCGTAAATATATTTCTACTGCAGAGGCAGAAGCGGCAGATCTTGTTAATGAGGCATCACGCGAAGCTGAAGCTATTATCGATACCAAGCGCCGCGAGGCTGCTGCTGTTGCATCTGCTGCTCGTCGTGAAGGTGAGCGCATCGTTGCTGATGCTGCAAACGAAGTAATCGAATACCGCCGCTGGCTCGCTGAAGTTCTTGCAGAGTCAGAGCGCCTCTACCGAGTTCAATCACAGGCTCTCGTTGCTGCAGAGCAAGCAATTGCTCAATCACGCCAGCGTCTCGATGGCGCATTTGCACGTCTTGCAAATATGCAGGCAGTTGTTAATGACTCTCTCAATGAAGACGGCACAGTACGCCGCAAGGAGCCAATTAAGGTTGAGAGCCGTCGCACATCAGGTGCAATCGAAGCTCCACGTCGCTCTACAAAGAAGAGCACAGCGAAGAAGCCTGCAGCTAAGCGCAAGTAATCACTATGGCTACCAAACGCGGTATCCAATACATACCTGCAATTGATGGACTCCGCGCCATCGCAGTGATGGCAGTTCTCTTCTATCACTTAGGTTTTAAATGGATCCCCGGTGGATTTCTCGGCGTCGATCTCTTCTTCGTCATCTCTGGCTATGTCATCACTCGCTTACTTCTCGATTCAATTGAGAGAAGTGGAGGACTTGATCTCCGTGCCTTCTACCTCGCACGTATTCGAAGGCTCTTGCCGGCACTGGCTTTCATGCTTATTACAACTGCTATTGCAGTGGGAATTTGGGCTCCGGATACGATCAAACGCTTCCTGATTGATACCCCGTTTGCCCTTACCGGCTCGATGAATTGGTGGCTTGTAGGTCATCACCTCGATTACTTTGAAGCAATCGGCAGGCCGCCGCTCCTTCAGCACACATGGTCCCTCGCTGTTGAGGCGCAGTTCTATCTTCTCTGGCCTCTCATCCTGCTCTTTATCCTTAAGTTTTTCGGCAAGAAGCGAGTCTCCATAGCTGCTCTCTCCATCGCCACATTCTCTGGCATTGCGCTCATGCTGGTCTCTTTCTCGCTTGATGCATCGAGCGCGTCAAAGGTAAGCCACGTCTACTTTGGTACCGATACACACAGCATCGGTTTATTCCTTGGAGCCGCACTTGCTGTGAGCTGGATTCCGCAGAACTTTAAGTCAGAGGTAAGTCGCAAAGCACAAGACTTTATTGATGGAATCGGCGTATTCGGCTTCCTAGGAATTCTCGCCGCATTTCTCTTTATCGATGAGAGCCAGCCAGCTCTCTACAAGATTGCATTTCCTCTTGCAGGTCTCTGCGCAGCAGCAATCATCACATCGATTGTCCATCCCGCTTCCCGCTTTGCACCAATCCTGCAGAACAGGGTTTTGCTCTGGATCGGTGAGCGTTCTTATGCAATCTATCTCTGGCACTGGGTAATATTCCAAGTTACTCGTCCTAAGGTAGATCTTGCTGGTGCTTCTTGGGCTATGTATTCACTTCGCGTACTTATTGTCTTCGCTCTTGCAGATATCTCGCTCCGTTATATCGAGCTTCCTGTGCGACGCGGTGTTCTTAAGTATTGGGTGAAGGGTTTGAAATATCGAACTCCAGCAGAGAAGAAGAGGCAGCAGATTCGTTTCACTGCGATTATCGCTCTCATCATTCTTGCAATTGCATCAATCAGTATTCGCGCAATCGAAATCACCAACGAAAAGCGCGCTGCTCTTGTTGAAGAGATTGCCCATTCGAATACACCAACAAATAGCGCCGGGGAAGGCATTTGGCTTACGGGAGACTCAGTCATCCTCGGCATTAAGTCTCTCCTTGCACAAGACCATGAGATTGGCTTGATTAACGCCCATGTTGGGCGTCAGGCTAAGGAGCTTTTGGAGGCGATCATCCACGATAAGCCTTATGCACCAAGTGGTGCAGTCGTCATGGATTTAGGTAATAACAACGCTCTTTCAGAGAAGGAAGTTGTTGCCATTTTCGAAGAGCTCAAGGATCGACCAAAGGTATTGGTAGTAAATACCGCTGTTCCACGCCCGTGGCGCGAGAAGAATAATGAGCTCCTCAATCAGGTCGCAGCACGCTACCCACGCATTCGGATTATTGATTGGGCTCAATTATCTGAAGGCCATCCTGAGTACTTTGCTCCAGATGGCGTGCACCTCGTTGGCACTGGTGCTGCAGTGTATGTTGCAGAGATTGCCAAGCATCTCTAGAACTATGGCATTCGATGTGAAAAGAAGAGAACCCCGGCCAGATGGTCGGGGTTCTCTTCTTTATTAATTATTGATTATTCGTACTGACCTGCAAAGCCAAATGCCTTTGCAACACCAAGTGAGCCATCTGCATAGATTGCAGATACTCGGAATGATGTGTACTGAGAATCAGATGTCTTCTTGAGATCGAATGAGAGCTGAGTTGCTGGAACCTGTGAGACTTCCTTCCAAGCTCCACCGTTAGGTGCGATCTCAACCTTGTAACCCTTTACATCGCCTGCTGGTGCCTTCCAAGAAAGAACGAGAGTGTCCTTAGTTGTTGCATCCTTCCAGTTACCGATAAAGCGTGATGGTGCCTCGCCTGTTGTTGCAGCATTTGTTGTATCTGTCGATGCAGCAGGTGATGCTGAATCAGATGGAGTTGCCTCAGGAGAAGCAGACTCTGTAACAGCAGGTGTCTCAGCAACATCTGTTGTGTTCTTTGACTGCTGCGCTGCGACGATACCTACGAGGATCGCAATGCCGAGAAGAACTGCGACAAGAACGCTCTTTGATGAACCCTGACGTGGCGCTGCAGATGGCTTTGATGGCGCAACTGGCTTAACGGGCGCAACTGGAGTTGTAGAAACATTAACGCGATCGCGTGAAGATGGAACTGGAGGTACAACTACTGATGATGCCGTTGACTTCTTAGCAACTGCCTTCTTCGCAGTCGACTTCTTAGGTGCAGCTTTCTTAGCAACGGCCTTCTTTGCAATCTTCTTAGGTGCTGCCTTCTTCGCTACAGACTTCTTGGCGACTTTCTTCGCAGTTGTCTTCTTAGCTACTGACTTCTTAGCAACAGCCTTCTTCGCTGTGCTCTTCTTAGCAACAGCCTTCTTCGCTGCTGGCTTCTTAGCCGCTGTCTTCTTCTTAACTGCCACGTTTATCTCCTCGGGTCGTATAGGCAAAGTTTAGCCTAGGGTTTTCAGGGCTTTCAGCACATGGGGAGCTATTGCGCGGAGGGCAAGACCACGATGGCTCACCGCATCTTTCTCCTCTGCGCTCATTTGAGCGCTTGAAATCTCTAACCCCTTGGGGCGAAAGATGGGGTCATATCCAAAACCATTCTCACCTACTGGCGCACGGAGAATCTCGCCTTCGAAGCGACCCTCTTCACAATGGCTTCGACCATCTGGCAGGTAGAGGGCTGCAACACAGGTGAAGTGAGCTCCACGATCTTTATCGTCAACTTCTCTCAACTGCTCAAGAACTTTCTCGAGGTTGGCTCGATCATCTCCGTGAACACCTGACCATCGTGCGGAGTAAATTCCTGGGTCACCGTTAAGCGCATCAACGCAGAGACCGCTGTCATCGGCAATTGCAGGCAGGCCTGTCGCCTCTGACATCTCGCGCGCTTTGAGAAGTGCATTCTCTTCAAAGGATTTCCCGGTCTCGTCGACATCATGGAGATCTGGAAATTGATCTAGACCTACTAGTTCAATCTCACGAGGAGCAAGTGCATCGAGAATTCTTCGGAACTCAACAATCTTTCCCTGATTGCGTGTTGCAAGGAGAAGCTTCTGACTCACGCAGAGAGAGCCTTCTTCTGAAGCGCTGTGAGCTCTTGTGTACCTGCAACTGCTAAATCTAGAAGTGAATCGAGGAGGGCGCGATCAAATGGTGCACCCTCTGCTGTTCCTTGGACCTCGATAAAACGACCATCGCCTGCACAGACAACGTTCATATCTGTTTCTGCTCGGACATCTTCTTCATAGCAGAGATCGAGCATCGGAACTCCATCAATAATTCCAACACTAATTGCTGCAACTGAATCTGCAAGTGGCTTTGCGCCAGCCTTGATGTGGCCTTCCTTCTGTGCCCAAGAGATTGCATCGGCGAGAGCAACATAAGCGCCAGTAATTGCCGCGGTACGAGTTCCACCATCTGCCTGAAGAACATCGCAGTCAATCACGATTGTGTTTTCGCCGAGCTCTTTCATATCTACGATTCCGCGGAGTGAGCGACCGATAAGTCGTGAAATCTCTTGTGTGCGGCCGCCGAGCTTTCCCTTAACTGATTCACGATCAGAGCGAGTATGTGTTGCACGAGGAAGCATTGAATATTCTGATGTCACCCAGCCTGTGCCGCTGTCTTTAAGCCAACGTGGAACTCCGGGTGTAAATGATGCGACGCAGAGAACGCGTGTCTTTCCAAATTCAACGAGTACAGAACCTTCGGCATGGTCGAGCCATCCACGAGTGATTTTGATATCGCGTAGCTGATCTACTGAACGTCCATCGTTGCGTGCCATTACATTCTTCTTTCTACTTTGTGCTTATCTTCTTGAGATATTTCTAGAGATCTTGGTGTTGTACAGAGCCCACTTCGGGGCCAAGGAAGCGGCGAGCAAGCCCTTCAAAAGCCTGAGCATCGCCCGTTGCTAAGAATTTATGTACTGGTGGCTGCGACTGCGGGCTACGCAGGAGTGAGCCTTCGACTAAGACTCGGTAGAGATCTTTTGCAGTCTCTTCAGCGCTTGAAACGAGTGAGACTCCATTACCCATCACATACGAAATAACACCAGTGAGAAGCGGATAGTGAGTACATCCCAATACGAGAGTATCGACATCTGCCTCGATCATTGGCGCAAGGTACTCACGAGCAACCTGTGTGATTGCCTCTCCTGAAGTCTCACCGCGCTCGACAAATTCAACAAAGCGTGGACATGCTGTAGATGTGATCTGAAGTTGCGGGGCTGCAGCAAATGCATCGAGATATGCCTGCGAATCAATCGTTGCACGTGTACCAATTACACCGACTTTGCCTGTGCGAGTTGCGGCAACGGCACGACGCACTGCAGGTTGGATTACTTCGATTACAGGAACTGAATATCGTTCACGTGCATCGCGCAACATGGCAGCACTTGCAGTGTTGCATGCGATCACAAGTGCCTTCACGCCTTGGTCTACTAAGAAGTCGAGAGTCTCCAGTGCAAAATCACGAACCTCTGCCAATGGACGTGGACCATAAGGACCGCGTGCGGTATCTCCGATATAGAGGATGGGTTCGTTGGGAAGTTGATCGAGAATTGCTCGTGCAACGGTGAGGCCACCAACGCCAGAATCAAAGATTCCGATAGGGGCTTCGCTCATGCCCTAATCGTACGAGAGATTAAGCCCAAAGAGTGCCGTCGAGACCTTCGGTCGCTTCATCAACATCGCTTCCATATACGCCTGTTGAGAGGTATTTCCAGCCTCCATCACAGACGATAAATGCGATATCTGCATCGCGGCCTTCACGGACCGCCTCGTTACCCATCGCGATTGCTGCATGAAGGATCGCGCCGGTAGAGATTCCAGCGAAGATTCCTTCAACATGGAGAAGTTCACGAACGCGCTTTACAGAGTCTTCAGCACCGACAGAGAAGCGGCGTGTAAGAACTGATGCATCGTAGAGCTCGGGAACAAATCCCTCATCGATATTGCGAAGTCCATATACGAGTTCGCCGTAGCGAGGCTCTGCAGCAATTACTTGGACATCAGGCTTATGTTCACGAAGGTAGCGACCCGCGCCCATCAAAGTTCCTGTTGTGCCTAAGCCTGCAACAAAGTGAGTAATCGTTGGGAGATCAGCGAGAATTTCTGGACCAGTGCCGTTGTAGTGCGCCAATGAGTTTGCTGGATTGCCATATTGATAAAGGAATACATAGTCAGGGTTCTGTGCAGCAATCTCTTTTGCAACACGAACAGCTTCATTAGATCCACCAGCAGCTGGAGAAGAGATGATCTCTGCTCCCCACATCTCAAGGAGTTGGCGTCGCTCAGGGCTTGTGTTCTCAGGCATCACGCAGATGAGTTTGTATCCGCGCACCTTTGCAGCCATTGCAAGTGAGATTCCAGTGTTTCCACTTGTTGGCTCAAGGATTGTTGCACCTGGCTTTAAGATACCGCTCTTCTCGGCCTCATCGACCATAGATATTGCTGTGCGATCTTTAATAGAACCGGTTGGGTTGCGATCTTCCATCTTTGCCCAGAGGCGAACATTGGGTGCCGGCGATAGACGTGGCAGTCCAATCAGTGGTGTATTACCAACTGATGCTGCAAGTGAGTCGTATCGAGCCATGGGAAGATTTTTTGTGATCTCGTTACTGAGATCCACCTGCAACTGCAGGAAGAATTGTGACTGAGTCACCATCTTTGAGAGGGGCTTCGAGTCCACCTAAGAAGCGAACATCTTCATCATTGATGTAGATGTTGATGAAGCGACGAAGTGCACCATTTTCAAGGAGTCGCTCGCCGAGACCTGCATACTGAGTATCGAGATCTGTGATGAGAGCTGAGAGGGTAGAACCGGATGCCTCAACTGACTTCTGATCCTTTGTATAGGGGCGAAGAATTGTTGGGATGCGAACTTCGATTGACATAGCCGTATTATGGCTAAAAAGCGCCCTAATCGGTAATTGAAACTTCTTCCTCAGTAACGATGCCATCGATAATGCGGAATGAACGGAACTCAGTTGCAGGTGCAATCTCTTCGCGTGTAGAGACGAGGACGTAATGAGCGCCAGGTTCGCCGGCATAGGCGATATCTGTGCGTGAAGGTCGAGCCTCTGTCTCAGTATGAGAGTGGTAGATAACAACAATCTCTTCATCATTGTCATCGACTTCACGGTAGAGAGCGAGGAGATCCTTTGGATCAAACTCATAAAAAGTTGGTGAATGAGCTGCATTAATCATTGGCTTCAGACGTACTGGAGTATCGGCTCCTACAGGACCAAGAATTACTCCACAGCACTCATCTGGATATTCAACGCGTGATTGTTCAAGAATCGCCTCAACGATTGTGCGTGAGATTGTGAGCGCCATAGTTCAATCGTAAATCACTCGTCGTTTTCGCCCAAATCATCCATCAGCGCCTCAAGAAGAGTCTCCTGCAACCAACCCAACCAGGTATAGACAGAGTAGACACCGCGCAATGGATCATCGGGTGAGAGAAGTTCGAGATGGTCGTAATTGTTATTTTCAATCTTGAGGCGAACACCCAGAGCAAGACGGATATCGTTGATTCCGCCAAGCCAATCGTTTGCACCTTTATGATCGAGCTCTACATCGCCTTCAGGAGATGATTTAAGGGCCATTCGAATCGCCATTGCATGCGCTTGTTTCTTGCCGCGCAGAGTTGATTCTGTATAACGGCGAAACTCTGCTGCATCGACATCATCGGCATATGCATTAGGAAGTAAGCGATGGAGGACTTCATCTTCTGGTGGCGAATCATGTGAAGTAATGCCAACGAGGGCAGCGAGTGGATCTTCATGGCCATGATCGACGCGCTCGGCAAGAAGTTCGATTAATTGCTCGACGAGATTAAGGATTACCTCTTTCTCGGTTGCATCGAAAGTTGCAACATATGAATCATTTCCGTGTCGCTGAAAACCATGAGTGGCGGTCATTAGATCTGATCTCCACGTTGAAGGGTCGCCCACAATCCGTACTCGTGGAGGCGAGCTACATCATGCTCCATCTCTTCGCGGCTACCTGTAGAGACAATCGCCTTACCTTCATTGTGAACTTGGAGCATCAATTCAGTCGCTTTTGCTTTTGAATATCCAAAGAGCTCCATAAAGACATAGGTGACATAACTTTGAAGATTGACGGGATCGTCCCAAACGATGGTGACCCATGGAGTATCACCAGAGAAGATCGCTTTGATCTGCTCTTCGAGAGCATCTGCAATTTTTACCACGGTTTATTTAACCAAGATGGAGCTGCCTGCGCCACGGATAAGTATGGAGAATGGGGCACTCGTCGCTAGCGGCAACATCGCCTCGGCTGCCGCATTGATGCGTAGGGTGAGAACGCCCTTGTTCTGAGGTGGGATCGCGACTGTAAAGGCACCTTGCTGATCGGTTGTGAGCACACCACCAAATGGCTGCCACTTACCGCCAACCAATTTCTCCACTTGAATAAAAGTTCCAGCGCTACGAGGTCTGATTGAGCCTGTGACAGTAAATGATTCGCTCTTCTTCACAGATGTAGGTGCGGTGATAAAGAGCAATCTCGTCATGGTGATCGCTGCTTCATTGGAGATACCTTCACCGCGCTCCCATGTACCTTCACTATAGGCACGAATCGTTGTTGCTTTTCCTATTAGCAATGGCTTCGTGAACTTACCCTGAGCATCAGTTGTCGCAGTGGTGAGCAATCTCCACGTTGATTCACCTAGTGACTTACCTTCAATACGGATTGAAACGTTCTGGAGTGGCGACTTATCTTTAATAGTAAATGTTCCTGAGATTACGATTGGATCGCCGTACTCGATTGAACTCTTATCAATTGCGATTGCAGCACTGACTTGATCCGGTGCGATCGCCTTTGCAACGTTGCGGATTCCCTCGAGAGCAAGCGGCTCTTCCATTCCCAGAGTCCACTCTGCAATTCCGCCGAGGCGATACTTATCTACAAGCGCTGCGCGAAGAGCAAATGCCTTTGCATCTTGATACCAGGCGGTCCGTGATGCCGTACATGATGTTGCTAAACCTGATGCAGTCGTACCGTTATAGACCTTTTGGTACGAGAAGGTCATTTCACCGAATTGTTCGTTAAATACAGGAGTTACTCCGTAAGAGGCGGCAAGAGTCTGCGCATCGCGCATTACAAATGTTGCAGCTTTTGCACCACCTTTAATCACTGATGCGACATTTGCAGGACAGACGCCGCTAACTGATGTAACCCAGTCGCGACCGTAACCAGCAATACCTATATATACCTTTGATGCTGGCATAACTGAGACTGCATATTGGAGTGTTCGCTCTGTCCAGGTGATTGGACCTAGTGGACCTACCTTTGCAACGGAGTAGTCGTAAGTCATGATGCGAAGGCGATCGATAGATGAAGCAATCGCGGCCCATGCATATACGTAATAACCCTTCTGTGTACCCGATGGATCGAGAACATAGGGAGTTGATACAGAGAGAATCTTCTTCTGGGCGTGTAGTGCAACACTCAGTTCTTTAACGAAAGCTGTCCACAACGGTGCCGTCTTATTCCACGTAGCATTTCCATCTACAAAAGCAAAGCCTTCAAAATCTAGATCAATGCCGTCAAAATTATTGGTGACGACCATTGTTGTAATCGCCTGAACAATCTGTGTACGAGAAGCGGGTTTAGCTAATAAACCAGCGAGAACACCTTTATCTGTTCCATCCGTAATTGTGGGGATGAGTGAGAAGCCCGCATTACGAAGAGCACCTACAGTCTGCGCCATTGGAATACTTGGATTTGCAGGGGTATAGAGATCGGTAACAACCGTGCTCGATGTCTTTCCATTAAATTTCAGTGTGTACCAAAATGGCATTACCTCTTTGATGAGATCTGCATTGTTGATTGCTGCTGGAAGAGATGTCTTGATGGAGTAATAAGGAATCCAGCCAGTCAAAATCTTTCGCGGTGGGTTATCTGCCTGTGATGGCGACAGTGGTGCAAGGCTCGCTATCACTGCGAGAGAGAGCGTAAAGACGAAAGAGCGACGAAGAGATTTCATGACAGCAGGCGCTTACTCATTATCTTCAGGGCCAGGCCTCAAGCCTTCATATATCTCTTTGCACATAGGGCAGATTGGATATTTTGAAGGGTCTCGAGACGGGACCCACTTCTTACCGCAGAGAGCTCTTACCGACTTACCAGTTACCGCAGATTCGACGATCTTCTCTTTCTTGATGTAGTGGGCAAATCGATCGTGGCCGCCATCATCTTCTTGAAAGTCAGGTGTGGTCTCGGTGCGCGTCAAAGTATCGGTATCTGTGCTGATACCGATTCCTTCATCGCCACGTCTAAAGAATCCCACGCGGAAAGGATAGTCGGCGAAGGTGCAATATCTCTTGTGCAAGGCGTGTGAACGAGCAGGTAGAATTCTGCGATGAAGGATTTATTGAGAACAGAGCATCTCTCGAGAGAAGATATCGAACTTCTCTTGGCGACTTCGGCTGACTTTGCTGCCAAGCCACTTCGAGCAAATACAGCGCTCAGCAATAAGTCCGTCGCTATCTACATGACAAAGCCTTCAACACGTACGCGTCTTGCATCAGAGACTGCTGTCGCACACCTCGGTGGAACACCGATCTTTCTTCGCGGAGATGAACTTCAGCTAGGTCGCGGCGAGACCATCGCAGATACAGCGCGCATCATGAGCGGATTCTGCGACGCCATCATTATTCGCACCTTTGCTCAATCTGATGTAGATGAGTTGGGTGCCAATGCCTCTATACCTGTCATTAATGGACTTACCGATCTTGATCACCCAACTCAGCTCCTTGCAGATTGGGTCACTATTCGCGAGAACTTCGGCGCTGATATTTCAGGTCGTAAGTTTGTTTATCTCGGTGATGGCAACAACATGACTCATGCGTGGTTGATTATGGGTGCAATCATGGGAGCCCACGTTGTCGCGGCAACACCCTCAGGAAAGTTCGCGCCAGATTCAGTTGTGGTCGCTAAGGCTCAAGAGATTGCAGCAAAGAGCGGTGGCAAGGTAGAGATCACCAATGATCCAGAGGCTGCAGCTAAGGATGCGAGCGTTCTCTACACAGATGTGTGGATGTCTATGGGAGATCCAGAGGAGGAGCGCGCCGAGAAATTCAAGGCGCTCTCACCATATGCCATCAATGATCGTTTGATGTCACTCACAGCCAATGATTCAATCTTTATGCACTGCCTTCCAGCCCACCGCGGTGAAGAGGTTGCTGGATCAGTGATTGATGGCCCTAAATCAGTGATCTGGCGCGAGGCATACCACCGTCGCACAACTATTCAGGCGCTGCTCTATCACCTCACTCGTGGTGAGATTAAGGGCAATTAATTCAATCGCAACTGCGATGTGAATTTAGGTAGTGAGTTATCCCTCTTGCATCTCAGTAGGTGCACCATGAACATCAAGAATCTCTTTGCCCTTGATATCCCTTGGCTTCACATCTCCACTTAACTTATCTGTGCGATTGAGTGGAGTCTTTGGCTTTGCATCTTCCTTATAGATCGCAGGAATTGAACCGAGAAGACCCTTCTGGAAATCTTCAAAGGCTTGTAGGACTTCGCGCTTTGTATTCATCACAAATGGGCCCATCCAAGCAACAGGCTCCTTAATCGGTTGGCCTCCAAGTATGAAGAGCTCAAGGTTGGGTGATCGCGATTCCTGCTGATTTGCAGCGCGAACAACGATTGCATCGCCATCTCCAAAGACAGTCAACTGACCCATAGAGATTGGTCGCTGCTCTGCACCGACAAATCCGTAGCCAGACATTGCATAGACGAGTGCGTTGTAATCCTTACGCCATGGCAAGCGAAGTTCAGCTCCGGCTGCCACAGTTGCGTGAAGCAAAGTAATTGGAGTTTGAGTATTTCCTGGACCAAAGTGGCCATCTACTTCTCCGGCAATAACACGAAGGAGTGCACCACCATCATGAGTTGTTAAGAGCGCAACGTCATTTGCTCGAACATCCTGATAGGCAGGTGGCGACCACTTCTTTGCTGCAGGGAGATTGACCCATAACTGGAAACCATGAAAAAGGCCCCCGGACATCACAAGTGACTCTGGTGGAGTTTCAATATGGAGAATTCCTCCACCAGCCGTCATCCATTGTGTGTCGCCGTTGGTAATAGTTCCGCCACCACCATTGGAATCCTGGTGATCGAAGATGCCGTCGATGATGTAAGTAACAGTTTCGAATCCGCGATGTGGGTGCCATGGAGTTCCCTTGGGCTCACCTGGCGCATATTCAACTTCACCCATCTGATCGAGATGGATAAATGGATCTAGTTCTTGGAGATCAACGCCCGCGAATGCACGACGAACAGGAAAGCCCTCGCCTTCATATCCTTGTGGCGCTGTTGTGATGCTCTTCACCGTGCGCGCTCGTAATTCACTTCCAACACTGATACGTGGAAGAACGGTGATATCGCTGACGGTTACTGCAGGCATTTCGAGCTCCAATCGTTGGTGCGATTTTAGTTGAACTTTCAATTACCTACAACCGGAGCTTGGGAGGGTTTATTCCTTACTCCAGCGGGTTTAGAATTACCTCATGCATCGCGACGCACATAAGCTCAATAAAGTTATCTTGTACTACGGATTTACTCCGCTAGAAGATCCAGAGGCCGTAAAGCTCTGGCAGAAGCAGCTCTGTGAAAGTCTCGGACTCAAAGGTCGCATCATCATCTCTAAGCACGGAATCAATGGAACCCTCGGCGGAGATATGGCTTCTGTGAAGCGTTATGTGAAAGCCACTCGCCAATATCCAGGTTTTAAGAAGATTGTATTTAAGTGGTCAGAGGGAACAGGTAATGACTTCCCACGACTTCAGGTTCGCGTACGTAAGGAGCTCGTTGGTTTCGGCGATCCTGATGCAATCAAGGTTGACGCAAATGGCGTTGTTAACGGTGGCAAGCACCTTCGACCAGCGCAGGTTGATGCCCTCGTAAGAGAGCGTGGTGATGAGGTCCTCTTCTTCGATGGTCGCAATGCTTATGAGGCGAAGATCGGTAAGTTTAAGAATGCGATCGTCCCTGATGTGCAGACTTCTCATGATTTTATTGAAGAGATCAAAAGCGGTAAGTATGACGAAATTAAGGATAAGCCAATCGTCACATACTGCACCGGAGGAATCCGTTGCGAAATCCTCTCTGCAATTATGGTTGAAAATGGATTTAAAGAGGTTTACCAGATCGATGGTGGCATCGTTAAGTATGGTGAGAAGTTTGGTGATGACTCACTCTGGGAAGGTTCTCTCTATATCTTCGATGATCGCATGATTCATGACTTCTCCGACAAGACCAAGGTCATCGGTGAATGTGTAAAGTGCAACGCACCTACAAAGCAGTTCCGTAACTGCAACTCAGATAGCTGTCATCAGCTCATCCTTCTCTGCGATTCTTGTGCTGAGCTACCAAGCAATAAAACCTGCAATCACACTGTGAATCGCAAGCGTCGCGACCGCGAATTCGTCGGTTAAGAGCTACGTGCCATGATTAATTGGCCCATTGCACAACCAACGCTCTCTTTTAACTTAAAAGGCGGGAGTGCTGCTGCGCTTCGCCCACTACGTGAAGATGATATTGAGGCTATCTACCATGCCTGCCAAGACCCAACAATCTCTGCATTCACACGTGTGCCATATCCATATGATCGCGAATTGGCTGAGGATTTTGTCCGTGGTTGTGACATCAGCTATCGCAACCATCAAGGAATTGTCTTTGCCGTGGAACACGTTGGAACTTTTGCAGGAACTATTGGCCTCCACGGCATCCATCTTTCCGATCACTGTGCTGAGGTCGGCTATTGGGTTGAGAAATCACATCGAGGTGTAGGTCTATGTACTGAGGCTGTTAAGACCCTTCTCTCTTTCTCCTTCGAGGTCATGGGCTTCCGACGAATTGAAGGAATGGCCGATTACAACAACCTTGCATCCCAACGCGTTATGGAGCAGGCAGGAATGGTTAAAGATGTGGTACTACGTAACCGAGTCACCAAACCAAATGGCGATCAGATTGATATGGTTCTTTATAGCAAGAGTTAAGGATGGGAGTTAATCATGGAGTCACTTGCATACCTCGTGGTTGCAATGTTCTCAATCTTGATGCTCTCTGGACCAATCAATATTGGACTAACCAGTCGTCGCGTTCAGTTACTTGCGAAGAGAAGGCGTGGCCTCACAGCGCTTCGCAGAATGGTGATTCTTACCGTGGGTGTGATTGGTGTCTTTGTAGCAATTAACTTTATGTATGCAACTACACCTCTGGCGCCAAAGCTATTTGCTCTCATTGCAATCGGAGGAAATTCATACGCCGTCAAGCGTGAAATTGACTTCTCAAAGAGCCAGTAACTGCAAATGAAGTTTCAAAAAGAAGCGCTTCTTAACCTTCTAGAACTGCAAACCAACGATTCTCATTATCTGCAAATGCAAATGAGCTAAGCCCGCCGTGATCGGCTATCTCGCTACATTGCACCTTCTTAGATAGAAGATCCGCTCGAGTCTCCTCAAGGTTGGAGACATAGAAGGCGGTCGATGGAGCACCTAAATTGAGTCCTGATGGGTTGTTCTGCATTAACTCCAATGGAACTAGCTCAAAAGAGAAATCTTGATCGGTAAAGCCAATCCGAACGATCGAGAATGGGCCAGCGCTCTTGCTGCCTTTCTCGATCATTCCGAACTTATCTCTCCAGAATTGAAGTGAACCTACTGGGTCATTGACGTAGAGAACTACATAACCAACTTTCATAACTCACTTCTTTCTCTAGATATTCTCGTGGTGGAGGTGCCGGGAATCGAACCCGGGTCCTTCAGAGCTCAAACAGGGCTTCTACGTGTGTAGTGTTAATTACGTTTTCTCAGTTCTGAATCTCTCTAACACAAGTATTCAACGAACTCATTTGCGAAACTGTTCTCTCTACATATTCGCAACGCTATGTAGATGAAGAGCTCTCTTACGACGCCAGGTTCTAGAGCGAGAGCACCCCTAGGCTGACGGATTTGGGACTAGCTTATGCAGCTAGTGCGAAATCACTGCGACTGTTGTCTGCAGTTATGTGTGCACAGGTTTCATGGTTTACGAGATCATCCCGGCTTCCTCGACACGCTTCCCCTGTCTCAACAGCTAAAGTCGAGACCGTTCACCCCCTATGTAATTGTCAATCCGCTCTGAAGAGCACTTATAGGTGACTGCAGAACAGTTCTAAGTGTATGCAACCACTGTGACAAGAGAGAAATTCCCAAGATTATTGAGCGTGAAGATTAAGCCTCAAACTCCTCTTTAAGGATCGCGTAGAGCCACATACTGCACCAATCCCCTTTGAAGAATTCGCTGCTCTTAAATTCTGCCTCGCGGCGCATACCCAACTTCTCGGCCATTGCAGCTGACTCTGGGTTGCGAGCATCGATATCTGCAACGAGGCGATGGAGATTGAATGAGTCAAAGAGGAACTTCATCAATGCGTGAGTTGCCTCAAAGGCGAGGCCTTGTCGCTGAAAATTCTGATGAGTCACCCAACCAATATCTGCACATTGATCATTGGTGGATTTCAAACCTGAATTAGATTGACCAATTACCTTTCCAGGACGGTATCCGGGGGTTGCAACAGTCTTCGCATACTTTGGATTACCGGTGAGATCTTTGAGCTCCCATGCCAGAACAATGAAGTCGCCTTCATCTTTAAGTTCGCTCTTACCGATATTGAGTGTCTTCTCAAGAGCTTCAATCACTTGTTCACGCGTGCGCTCTGGCCAAGGGATATACCTGACGATATCTGGATGTGATTGGTACTCAAGAAGATCATCGACATCCTCCAGTCGCAATGGACGAAGGATGAGACGTTCGGTCTCAATAAAGATTGAATTATCGGAGGATGCAGAATTACCAGTCATCGCGACCGCTGCGGTTCTTTCCGCTGACGCGATATGAGATCTCACGTTCGATCTCACGTGTTGCTTGCTGTTCTAATAGCGAATCGCGCTTGTCGTGCGCCTTCTTACCCTTAGCAACGGCAATCTCAACTTTTGCACGGCCATCTTTAAAGTAGAGCTGCAGAGGCACGAGAGTGACGCCAGAATCTTTAGTCTTCGCTGCAATCTTGCGAATCTCTTCGCGGTGCACAAGAAGTTTGCGCTTGCGTCGTGGTGTGTGATTGGTCCAAGTGCCCTCGGTGTATTCAGGGATATGTACTCCGTGCATCCAGAGCTCGCCATTTTCAACCATGACGAATCCATCAATGAGTGATGCGCGACCGGCGCGAAGTGACTTCACCTCAGTGCCCATCAAAACAATTCCACACTCGTATGTATCAAGGATGGAGTAATCGTGACGCGCCTTCTTATTCTGCGCGATCAACTTCTGACCCTTCTCCTTAACCATGAGAGGAGTCTACTTGAGGCTTCTTATATAAAGAATTAGACCTTGAGGTAGCGACGAAGCGTGATGAGCGAGGCAAGGGTTGATACAAAGAGGCCAACACCGAGCAAGATTGCAGAGGAGATCCAGACCTGATTCCATGCAAAGAACTTGGTGAAGGTAAGCAGCGGTGCGACCTTTGTATCGACGACATACTTCAATCCACTCAAGAGACCAGTCGCAAAGACCCAACCAAGAACTGCTGAGAAAACTCCTTCAAGAAGGAATGGAAGTTGGATTGACCAAGAGCTCGCGCCAACAAGCTTCATCACACCAGTCTCACGACGACGGTTAAATGCTGCGATGCGAAGAGTGTTGGAGATCAAGAGCGCAGCAGTGAGAACTGAGAAGAGACCAACAAGAAGTGCGCCGTTACGCAATACATCGAGGAGTCGGAAGAACTTCTCCAAGATTGTGCGCTGGTCTTGAACGATGTCTACACCTGGTCGTCCGGAGAATGCGCTGACAACAACATCAAACTGTGTTGGATCCTTTAGCTTCACACGGAATGATTCAGGTAATTGGTCTGCTGTCACATTCTGCGCAATTGCAGAGTTCTTAAAGCGCTCCTTAAAGCGAGCAAATGCCTCTGTCTGAGACTCGTAGAAAACGCTCTGCACAACTGGAAGAGCCTCAAGATCTGTCTTAATTGATGCACGCTGATCTGGAGTGACTACACCATTTGCACATGTTGGTGACTCAGACAAAGTTCCACAGAGAAATACTGAAACTTCGATCTTGTCATACCAGTAATCCTTCATCGCATTGACTTGTGCATTGGAGAGGAGCCCGATACCGAGAAGAGAGAGTGAGATTGCAACGGTGACAACAACAGCAAATGTCATTGTGAGGTTACGGCGAAGTCCAATACGAACTTCCTTAAAGAGAAACCCTGCGCGCATTTTCTACTCCTTAACCTGTGTATCCATAAACGCCACGAACCTGGTCACGGATAACGTGGCCGCCATCGAGTTCGATAACGCGCTTACGCATCTGATCCACGATTCCTGAATCGTGCGTTGCCATCAAAACTGTTGTGCCCTCACGGTTGATGCGATCGAGCAACTTCATAATTCCTACAGAGAGCTCTGGATCAAGGTTTCCAGTTGGCTCATCGGCGATGATGATCGGTGGCTTTGTTACATATGCACGAGCAATCGCAACGCGCTGCTGCTCTCCACCTGAAATTTCGGATGGAAGACGGTCACCCTTATCTTCAAGACCAACGAGCTCGAGCATCTCTGGAACTTCGCGATTGATCTCCTTCTGCGAATATCCAAGAACGTGAAGTGAGAATGCAATGTTCTCTGAAATAGTCTTATTAGGAAGGAGGCGGAAATCCTGAAAGACAGTACCGACCTGGCGGCGAAGCTCAGGAACCTTATGGTTTGCAAGAGCGCCGAGATCTTTTCCTGCAACGTGGATGACGCCAGATGTTGGACGTTCCTCACGGAGGATAAGACGCAAGAATGTTGACTTACC
>JBFYJI010000033.1:0-8365 GCA_041311505.1 Candidatus Nanopelagicales bacterium
AAATTCTGCAGCTGGCTCAGGTTATGTCGCAGGTGCAGGTGGTGGCGGAGCAGGTGCAGCAGGTGGTGCAATGACTACGAGTAACGTCGGTGGAAATGGTGGCGCAGGAACTTCCGCATACTCACAATGGTTCACAGCCTTGGGTCAATTTGGCGTTGCAGGTTATATCGCAGGAGGCGGTGGCGGAGGATCGCAAACCACTGCAGGAAGTGGTGGAGCCGGTGGTGGTGGAGCCGGTGGTGGCTCTTCTTCCCGAGCTGGAGCTAATGCAACAGCAAATACCGGAGGTGGAGGTGGTGGCGCTTCTTATGATGGAAGTAAATATGTGGGTGGCAATGGCGGCTCTGGCCTCATTGTGATTAAGTTTGCTGAATACCTTCAACCTTCAACAATTACTTCGCCTACCTATTCGGGTGCAATATATAAAGGCATAACAAAGACGCTCACTGTTACGGTAAATGCACCAGGAAAAGTTACTTTTTACGCCAGTAAGAAACGCATCCCGGGCTGTATTGCGGTTGCAACAACAGGAAGCTCGCCAAGTTATACAGCAACATGTAATTGGAAACCCGCCACACGTAGCTACATCGAGGTTACCGCAACATTTACTCCATCCAATATTGCGCAAGGGATAGTGACCTCGCAGGCAATTAAGCCAAGCGTCGGAAAGCGAACAACTACTCGCTAGCTAATTGAGTAAGCGCTTTCTCACTGACGCGGTAAACAGTCCACTCATCCATAGCAACAGCTCCGAGTGACTTATAGAAATCAATTGCTGGTTGGTTCCAATCCAGGACCCACCACTGAAAGCGGCCGTAACCCTTCTCTTCACAGATCTGAGCAAGGTGTTGCAGGAGGCGCTTTCCATAACCTGTTCCACGATACTGGGGACGGATAAAGAGATCCTCGAGATAGATTCCGTGCTTGCCTTGCCACGTTGAGTAATTGAGAAACCAGATTGCAAAGCCTGCAACTGCACCATCAATCTCCACGATTTCGCAGAAGACCTTTGGGTCGGAAGAGAAGAAACTTTCAATAATCTGCTCTCGAGTCGCCTTTGCTTCATCCGGCGCTTTCTCATAGAGGGCAAGCTCATAAATCATTGCGAGAATCTCGTCAGTGTCATCGATGGTGGCTGGGCGAATGCTCATTGGAGCAGAGTAGTGACAGTCACCGCACAATTCTGAAAATTGGTTTCGATTCGATTACAAAAAGAGATATTGAGCGCCTCCCCCTTTATCCCGCCCTCCCCTCTCGATAGGCTCACCTCATTATGCGTGCTCGTGAGAAGACTATTGAAAGTGGCCGTAAGCGCCTCTCTTCTGCCCTCAAGAATGATCCTCAGAGCGAAGAGCTCTTGCTTCGCTTTGATCGATGGGCAGAGGATCTCTACGACGGCTTAGCTGCGGTCTATCCAGTTGATACAGTCTTCGATCAGCTCGTCGACGTGATTGCCGGCATCTTTCTCTCGCGCTCCTCCGAGTTACGTGCACGAGATAATCAGAGACTTCTACAACCCGACTGGTTTCAGAGCCATGACGCGGTGGGATATGTGGCATATGCAGATTTATTCGCCGGAGATCTCAACGGAATCCGCAAGAAGATTGATTACCTGCAAGATCTCGGAATCTCATATCTCCACCTGATGCCACTTCTCACTCCACGTCCATCTCCTAATGATGGTGGATATGCAGTGATGGATTATCGATCTGTCCGCAAGGACTTGGGATCGATGAAGGATCTCTCTCGACTTGCATCTGAGCTTCATCAATCCGGAATCTCACTCACGCTCGACCTGGTTCTCAACCACGTAGCAAAAGAACATGAGTGGGCAGAGAAGGCAAAGGCGGGAGATCTAAAGTATCGCCGATATTTCTATGTTTACGATGACCGCACAATCCCAGATCAATTTGAGAAGACGCTTCCGGAGATCTTCCCCACCTTTGCACCAGGCAACTTCACATTTAATGAAGAGATGAAGGCCTGGGTCTGGACAACATTTAACGATTATCAGTGGGATGTGAATTGGTCTAACCCTGATGTATTCCTCGAATATGTCGACATCATCGGATACCTCGCAAATCAAGGTACCGATTGCGTCCGTCTCGATGCCATCGCATTTATCTGGAAGCGTCTCGGAACAGATAGTCAGAACCAACCTGAGGTGCACTCCATTACCCAGGCGCTACGAGCAGCAGCACATATCTCTACCCCTGCTCTTATCTTTAAGGCTGAAGCAATCGTTGGTCCCAAGGATGTTGTCCATTACTTGGGGCAAGGAAAGCATGCAGGCAAAGTCTCAGATATCGCCTATCACAACTCATTGATGGTCCAGATCTGGTCAGCACTAGCAGCTCGAGATGGTCGATTGATGGCACATGCTCTATCAAAGTTTGCTCCCGTACCTACAACTTCAGGGTGGGCTACATATCTTCGCTGCCATGATGACATTGGTTGGGCGATTGATGACGCAGATGCCAACGAGCTTGGCATTAATCCATATGCGCATCGATCATTCCTTGCAGAGTTCTATGCCAATGAATTTGAAGGAACATTTGCACGCGGAGTTCATTTCCAATCTAACCCAACCACCGGGGATCGTCGCACCTCAGGAAGTGCTGCAAGTTTGATTGGTATCGAAGCTGCCCTCGAGAAGAAGGATTCAGCCGCTCTCTCTACCGCAATCGATCGCCTTACCTGTGCATATGCAATGGTCTTTGGCTTCGGTGGATTGCCATTGCTCTATATGGGCGATGAGCTAGGAATGCTAAACGATAGGAGCTTCCTTAAGGATTCTGCAAAAGCTGAGGATAATCGTTGGATCCATCGCCCTGCGATGGATTGGTCTCTTGCAAAGAGCGCAGCAAAGGGAAATGGTGTTGAGGCGAGAGTGGATCGCGCTATCCGCAATCTCATCGTTGCTCGCAAATCACTACCTTCACTTCATGCCTCAACCACTACAGAGGTATTCACTACCAATAACCCTTCAGTCATCATCTTCCGCCGCAAACATGCCGCAGGTACTTTGGTGCAGATCTATAACCTCTCAGAAAATATCCAACGCGTGAGCATGCACGGAATCGCATCAGGAAAGATTCTTGAAGCAATTAGTGGTGAGTATCTTCACATCTATGAGGATATGGAGATTCCTGCCTATGCCGCTTGGTGGTTACAGCTTTAACCTGCAGTACGATTGCGCTCATGTCATTAAGCAAAGATAAAAATTGGTGGCGCCAAGCTGCTATCTACCAGATCTACCCACGTAGCTTCGCAGATACAGATGGCAATGGCATCGGAGACCTCAAGGGCGTAACCTCTCGAGTTCCCTACCTTAAGTCCCTCAGCATCGATGCAGTCTGGCTCTCACCTTTCTATCCATCAGCACTTGCTGACGGTGGTTATGATGTTGATGACTATCGCAATGTTGATCCTAAGCTTGGAACTCTCGATGACTTTGATGAGATGTTGGCCGCGCTTCACAACGAAGGCATCCGCGTCTTTGTAGATATCGTTCCAAACCACTCCTCCAACCTTCATCAGTGGTTTAAAGATGCAATTGCTGCAGCTCCAGGATCACCAGAGCGCGCCCGATATATATTCCGCGACGGTCGTGGCACACATGGCGAACTTCCTCCAACAGATTGGCCATCACACTTTGCTCCCTCTGCCTGGACTCACGAATCAGTCTGGGGCGGAAAGCACAATCAGTGGTACATGCACTGGTTTGCGCCTGAGCAACCAGATTGGAATTGGGACAACCCTGAGGTTGAGGCTGACTTCCTCACTACTTTGAAGTTCTGGGCAGATCGCGGAGTCGATGGATTCCGTGTCGATGTTGCTCACGCACTCAAGAAGGATCTCTCCGAGCCTCTCCGCATGCGTGACACCATGGAGTACGACGAGCCACGCAACCTCGAAGGCACCGGCATCTTGATGGATCGCAATGAGGTTCTTGAGGTCTATAAGACATGGCGCACACTCTTTAATTCCTACGACCCACCTCGTGTTGCTGTGGCAGAAGCCAATGTGCACCCAAGCCGTATGCCTCTCTACGCAAGCGAAGAGACTCTTGGTCAGGCTTTTGATTTCCGCTTTATCGATGCTCACTTTGATGCAGCAACATTTAAGCACTGTGTGACAGATAGCCTTGAGCTCGCGAAGAAGAATAAATCTTCATCAACGTGGACTCTCGGCAATCACGACCAGATGCGTTATGCAACCAAGCAGGGTCTCCATCCAGTCGTTGATCGCGTCGAATGGTTGCTCTCCAACGGAACATCACATCCAGTTGATTTTGAGATTGGCACTCAATGCTCTGTCGCAGCGAATGCCTTTATCTTGGCTCTTCCTGGGTGCACATATCTTTACCAGGGTGATGAGCTCGGCCTCCATGAAGTTGCAGATATCCCTGAAGATCAGGTGCAGGACCCACAATTCTTACGTAACCATAAGAAGGAGAAGGGTCGCGATGGATGTCGCGTTCCACTTCCTTGGACACGTAGCGGAAAGAACTTCGGCTTTGGTGAAGGTGGCGTCCACCTTCCACAACCAGAGTGGTTCGGTAGCTACTCAGTAGAGGCACAGAGCGGTCACGAGAATACGCCGCTTGAGATATTCCGTAAGGCGCTGAAGTTACGTCGCGAACTTCAATGCGAAGAGTCGATCACCTGGCATAAGACAACTCGTGAAGATGTCTTGCACTTTAGCCGTCCTAATGGCTGGAACTGCATCACCAACTTCAAGGGTGGAAAGTATCCAATGCCAGAAGGTGAAGTACTTCTTGCAACTCAGCCACTTGTAAAGGGAGCGATTCCTTCAGGTACGACTGTCTGGTTCAAAGCGTAGGCTTCTGAACCGTTAAGTGTGGTTTAAAGCGTAGGCTTAAGAGACGCCGAGAATATCGACGACGAAGATGAGGGTCTCGTTAGGTCCAATTGGGCCAGCGCCTGCTGCGCCGTAACCCATTGATGGTGGAAGTACGAGAAGGCGACGACCGCCAACCTTTGCTCCAGGAAGACCTTTCTGCCATCCCTCGACAACCTGTGCCAATGGGAATGTTGCAGGCTGGCTATTCCAAGAAGATTCGATGATCTTTCCTGTAGACCATGCCATCAAGGTGTAGTGCACTGTCAATGTAGATGTTGGAAGAACCTCTGCACCTGTGCCCACGATGATGTCCTTAGTGGTGAGCTCTGCCGGTGCTGTGCCTGTTGGCGCCGAGATCGTTGGAGCCTCCCCTGCAACATCTGTAACTGTTGGAAGTGAGCTAGATGTAGCTGAATCTGATGATGACATGTGGGTGGCTCCTAGCGCTGCGAGGCCGATAAGCACCACTGCGAGCGCTCCGGCGATGATAAAGCGAAGATTCTTCATGGCGAGCACCCTACCTTTTTCCTTTTCCCTCTCCTGCATTAGACTCGCGGTATTGCCGCCCAATGCTCGTGGCGGATTGAGAAGGAGTGTTCCATGGCGCCTCGTAAGCCACGTAAGCCGCAAGCGATTGATCTCTTGGCAGGAAAGTTGTCACAGTGGATCAACGCCTACAACCTCCAGAGCGATCCATACCTCACAGGTCTTCTTGACGCTATTGAAGGAAAGAAGGACCTCCACATCTGGGCCGAGCTCGACCCAGAGCGCTACCTCCCCCACCCAGAGGCAGAGGCGGGCAAGGCGACAGAGCGTCTTGTGCGACTTCTTACCGTCATCCGAAACGTTCTCGTCTTCGCTCCTGTTGCACTCACATGGGCTGCGGTCAGCGCCGCAACAACAGGCTTCTCTCAATACATCTCAGCCAATGGCGCAGATGTCGTTAACTTCCTTGATTTCTGGCAGAACGGCTACGAGATCCTCGGCAATGAGTGGAAGATCGGCAATGTAGCTCGCCTCGACTTTATTATCGTCACCATCGTCATTCTCCTTACCCTCTACGTTTCACGCGCTAGCCATAAGGCAGATGACCTTCGCCTCGCTGCGGAGGCTCGGATTGACCGTGAGCGCATGGCCCTTGCTATCGAAATCCATGCAGCGATGCTTGATAAGCGAAAGATCTCAAACGTCACAATGAATGCCAGCCTCGCAGGAGCTATCTCTCGCCTTGTGACAGCTTCACGTAATCTCGAGGACGCCTCTCATCAGATTGAGAAGGTAAGTCGCAAGATGCCTCGCGAGAGCGCTTCATCACCTTCATTCCTCGACGGCCTCAACTTCGATACACCTCCAGCAAGGCGATCACGACGTGCGTAAAGTCCGTCAACGTAGAGAAGAAGAGGACGCTACCCACCAAGGTGGTTGGCTCTTCGCCGACTCATTTCTCGCACTTATGGTGATCTTCCTTGCCACAATCTCCTTTGTGCCATCCCTTGGTGGAGGCCTCACAGGTACAGGAAATATCGGAAATATCGCCGGTGGTAACTATGTCAAAGGTCTCAATATCGCTTACGAGAAGTTTGATGCTGCGCAGATTCAGAAGGATATTGAAGGATTTATTACGGCGGAGAAACTCCCCCGCAACTCCACTGTCCTCTTTGCCAAGATTGTTGGTGGTTTTAACCCTAAGGTGGAGAGCGAAGAAGAGGGAAAGTTTAGAGCGCTCCTCTTTAGCGCAGAGCTTTCAAAATCTGAGTTGGCTTACTTCCAGAATGCAAAGATTGATCTTGGGGCAAATAAGCTATTAAAGCCCAACCAAATTGTTCTCCGTCTCACTCTCTCGCCATGAGAACGTGAGAACTGGCTCTTAGAGGCCGACGAGATTAAGGATTGTTCCAAAGAATGGAACAACGACGATTAACTTACCCTTCACATCAGGCTTGTTGACGCGCACAAAGGCTGAGACGGTGTCGACATCGACTGTCTCTTTTGTAGAAGACTTCACGATTCCTGATTCGATGCCCTGACCTGCAACCTCAACAACGACTTTATTGCCCTGTGAGTAATCGCCTGACTTCTTATAGACGACGATGCTGGACTTAGCTGACCCCATTGCGCTCGTGAGACCTGAGACTGGGTGACCAACACGGAATCCAAGGACGAAGAGGAGGATTGCCGCGACAGCAACAATGGCAATATTTCTCTTCATGGTGAAAGTCTAACCTACCCTTATCGCTTCTTAGCAGACTTAGGGGCGGCCTTTTTCGTTACGGTCGCCTTCTTAGCGGGAGATTTCTTCGCTGGAGCCTTACTTGCCTTGCTCGTTGTGCGTGAAGCCTTCTCGGTAATCTTATTGAGCCACTCTTCAATCTCTGCATCCTCTGATGCTGGCATCACGCGAGGTGTGGGAGTAATCGTTGGTGCGTGATCATCTCCGTGAGATTGACCTGTCCCCTGCTCAGAGTTCGAACGCTTGGGAGCTTTCTTCTTTCCTACAGAACCGATGAGAGCTTTGAAAGTTGCAGACCAATTGATGCGATTGAAATTACGGATGAACTCTTCGATTGTGAAGATGTAACCCTTAATGCCTTCTGGCTTGCGCTTTGCAGGAGCTCCCTGCGTCGAGCTGTATTGTGCGCCCTGTCCTGATTGTGGCTGCGATGCATCGCTATCTTCATTGACATTACCACTACCCATACCGAGCATGAGACGTGATGTACGGCTATCAGGACGTCCAACTCCACGCCAGGTAGCAACTTCAATCACGCTTCCAGAGGTCATCTTTCCGACGACAATTTTCTGTCCGTCAGGAAGATCGATAACGAGCGGTGAGTCCGAGATTGGAAGAGGAAGTTTGGATACCTTCGGAGCGGACTTCTCGCTCTCTTGGTTAGCCAATTGAGAAACCAACTCGGTCAGTGTAATCAGCAGTTGAAATATCCTCGATATTAATAACGCTGTTATTTACAGTGACGGGTGTTTCGCTACGTCCAGCAAAGTAAGTAGTAACTGATGCCTGACGATTTGTGATCTTACAGATATTCGGTGTGAGCTGATCTGTAAATGTAAATTGTGGGTTTGTAGTTGGCCAAGGGTTGGTTGTGTATGTCTTTGTGCAGACAATGACATCGCCTGGCTGGTACTTACGCTGATAATCCTTGGCGATCGTATTTGAAATCGTGATGTAGACAGACATTGGCAGTCCGCTGCAGTTTGGATCAACATCGCCATCGGTAATTGTTGAATCACCGAAGCTAAAGAGTGAGAAGACGAAGTCAGTACCATTAAATGTGCGCTGGACATCCATACCTACAACGCCATCGGCATCACATGCGCCGACCGTGATAACACCCTGTCCATAGGTAAGGGATCCTCCGCCGCCACCAGAACCGTTGATGCCGTTCGTGCCATTAACACCGTTAGCGCCATTAGCACCGTTACATGCGTAGGTCACATTGCCTGCTCCATCGGTGAACTTCACCCCACCTGTTGTGCAATT
>JBFYJI010000034.1:0-8308 GCA_041311505.1 Candidatus Nanopelagicales bacterium
CCAACTGTTACCTTCTCCTGGCGACCGCCAGCTTTTACGATTGCGTACACGCTTGAACCTCGAGTTCTTTTCTAGATTTAAGCTCATGGCCAGGCCCTGAGCAGGGGTTAAGGATACGGATTTCGCACCCTAGGGGTCAAATTGGCCTCTTAGACCTCATTCTTAGGCAGTTATTACCCCTGAGCTGGCGGCGCGACGACGACGCTTGCCCTTGGGGGTGGTGACAGCTTCGGCCTCATCCGGGGTCTCTTCATTGAGAGTCTCATGGAATTCGTGCTCGGTGGCTGCCTCTTCCTCAACATCTGGGTGGTGGGCGCTCTGTGAGTTCACCTGCGGCATAGGCGCCTTCATCTTTACTGGATCCATATGGATATGAATACCGCGACCATTACATGAGTCACAGGTAGTTGAGAATGCTTCGATGAGACCCTGACCAACGCGCTTACGTGTCATCTGAACGAGACCGAGTGAGGTTACTTCAGCAACTTGGTGCTTGGTGCGATCGCGACCCAGGCACTCAACGAGGCGACGGAGAACTGCTTCACGGTTTGATTCAAGAACCATATCGATAAAGTCGATAACGACGATACCGCCAAGGTCGCGAAGGCGAAGCTGACGAGCAATCTCTTCTGCTGCCTCTAAGTTGTTCTTAGTAACAGTCTCTTCAAGGTTTCCACCCTTACCGATGAACTTACCTGTGTTGACGTCAATAACGACCATCGCTTCTGTGCGATCGATAACAAGTGATCCACCTGATGGAAGATATACCTTGCGGTCAAATGCCTTTGCGAGTTGTTCTTCAACACGATAGTCAGCGAACAAGTCACCCGTGCCGGTGTACTTCTCAAGACGTGATGAGAGCTCAGGTGCGATTGAGCCAAGGTAAGAGCTGATCTCTTCCCATGCTTCATTACCCTGAATAGTGAGCTTGCGGAAATCTTCATTGAAGATATCGCGGATAACACGAACAGCGAGATCTGGCTCAGAGAGTAAGAGCGCTGGTGCATGGAAGTTTGGATTAACAGACTTCTGATAGATATCTTCCCACTGCAACTTCAAGCGCTCGACATCTGCGGTGAGTTCTTCTTCAGATACTCCCTCTGCTGCCGTACGAACAATGACACCAGCTGTATCAGGAATCAGGTTCTTTAGAATTGACTTAAGGCGTGAACGCTCAGACTCTGGAAGACGCTTTGAGATTCCAGACATTCCTCCACCAGGAACATAGACAACGTAACGACCTGGAAGTGAGATCTGGCTTGTAAGACGTGCGCCTTTCTGGCCGATTGGATCTTTAGTTACCTGCACCAATACTGGCTGGCCTGTCTTAAGAACCATTTCGATCTTACGTGGCTCTGAATCTGAGATACCAGCTGCATCCCAATTTACTTCGCCAGCATAGAGAACTGCGTTGCGTCCCTTACCAATATCAACGAATGCAGCTTCCATCGATGGAAGAACATTTTGAACTCGGCCAAGGTAGACGTTTCCGACATATGAAACATTTGCGTTGCGGTTGACGTAGTGCTCAACCATCACGTTATCTTCGATGACAGCAATCTGGATGCGATCACCAATCTGGCGAACAACCATTTCGCGATCGACATTTTCACGGCGTGCGAGGAAATCAGCATCAGTCAGAATTGTTCCGCGACGGCGATATGGCTCGCGATATGAATCACCGCGGTCACGATCGCGACCACGTGAGTTGCGAGAACCACGTTCGCGAGTGGAGCGATCGCGTGTTGGACGCTCACTCTTCTCGCGGGCTTCGCGGACCTTAACAACTGTAACTACGCCATCTTCATCGATGACTTCGCCAGCTGTAGCGCCATCTCCTGATGCACGACGACGACGACGACGACGATGTGTGCCGCCCTCTGAATCTGATGGAGAATCCTCTGAATCTTCAGAATCGCTCTCGATTGAATCGCTCTGTGAATCTTCGCCTTCTACCCCATTTGGCTTTCGGCGACCACGGCCACCACGACGACGGCGGCGGTTACGTGATGAGCGAGCCTCTGAATCTGATCCGTTATCGGAATCTGATTCTGCAACAGGAGCTTCGCTCTCTACGTTCTCGCCATCATCTTTCTTCGACTTAGCAGAAGACTTACGTGCACGAGGTGGCGCCTTCTCCTCTGTTGCCGCTTGGAAAACTGGAACAGGAACAGCTGCCTTCTTGCGTGACTTAGCTGCTGTCTCTTCAGCTACTGCAGGAGTTGCTTCGGCTGCGGAGTTATTTTCTGTGCTTTCAACCTGACCTGGAACGCCAGACTTCTTGCTTGATTTCTTAATTGCACGCTTACGCGGGCTCTTCGGCTCAATAGCCATAGCTCAATACCTTCATTTCAAAATCTCAATGGATACTGCCTGATAAAAACTCTGGGCTCTCAAGCTGCGAGGCGCGATGGAGATCGCTGGCCGCGCTCAAGAACTGGCATAAGTATGGCAGAGATGGGGTGGATTCGCCTATTTTCTCGGCAATTTGAGCGTGATTTATCCGCGGTGACGGGCATGGACATTCTGAAGAAGTCCAAAGCCGATGAGGTTGGCGAACATGCTCGATCCTCCATATGACATAAATGGAAGAGGCACACCCGTCATCGGCATCAACCCCAACGTCATTCCGATATTTTCAAATGTTTGAAATGCAAACCATGCAATCACACCAGTACAGACCATCTGCCCGTAAGGGTCTGATGACCTTCGCGCTATTCCAAAAGCTCGCATCAAAATAATGATGTAGAGCAAGATAATAAAACCTGCACCAACAAAACCGAGCTCCTCGCCTGCGACGGTGAAGATAAAGTCAGTCTGTTGCTCAGGAACAAATCGACCATTGGTTTGCGGACCGTTGAAGAGACCGGTGCCGAGGAGTCCACCGGATCCAACTGTGATTCTCGCCTGGCGAAGTTGATATCCCGAGCCTTGTGAATCTGCATTGGGGTCAACAAATGATTGGAGGCGCTTTACCTGATACTCACTAATGACGCCAGCTTTGGTAGCCACTACCCCACCGAGAACGGCAAGGATGAGAAGTGAGGCAACCCATTTCACGGGCGCTCCAGATATTCCCAAGATAGCAACAATGGATGCAGAGATAATAAAGACCGTTCCCATATCCGGCTGAAGGAGAATCAGTGCAACAGGAACAGCGGCAACTCCAAGTGCTCTCAGAATATCTTTTGAGGTCGGCTCATCGGAATCGTGGCTACGTTCTGCAAGGAGCATCGAAATTCCAATGATGATAGAGATCTTCGCCATCTCAGCTGGCTGAATCTGAAAACCACCAGGGAGTGGGATCCAGGCCTTTGCGCCATTCACTTCAGAGTTCACTCCAGGTATGAGAACAAATGTAAGTCCAAGTACTCCAAGCCCCCAGAGGATTGGGGTGTAGGCACGTAGTAAGCGGTAATCAATGACCGTAGTGCCCCACGCAAGAGCAATACCGATGGCGATATTGATGACATGTCGCTTGAGGTAGTACTGGGGATCTAGTCCGTTGGCGGCATACCAATCACGTGTTGCAGCATAGACAAGCAAGGTTCCCATAAAGAGCAAGATGCCAACTGCAATAGTAAGGACTGGGTCAAAGCCGGCAATAGCAGATTGGCGGCGAGCCCTGCGATATGGGTTATTTCGAAGAAGCGATGACATTATTTCTTCTTCTCCCCCGCTGGACGTGTTGCTGGTGAAATCTTTGGAAGTTTACTTGGTGGTGAACCAGCCGGAAAGAGCACAGAAGCAGGATCGACTTTGCCTCCCTTTACGCCGAAGAGAGTTTCATAAATCTTTCGCACACCTACAGCTGATGTACTCGCACCAAATCCACCCTGGCTCACCATCATCACTACTGCATATCGAGGATTAGCAGATGGTGCAAAGGATGCATACCAAGCTGAGTCATCCTTTGCTCGACCATTAGGATTCTTACCAAAAACTTGTGCTGTACCTGTCTTGCCAGCTGTGGCGATTGGGAAACCTGCAAAGACGCCAGCGGATGTACCAGAGAGAGTCACTTCATGGAGTGCTCCATGGAGGAATGTAATCATCTCGGGCTTAACACCAATATCTCCGAGGGCTTCAGGCTTAAAGGTCTTGAGCACCTTTCCGTCATTAGAGACGATCGCCTTTGCGACAGTTGGCTTCCAGATGGTGCCGCCGTTGGCAATTGCTGAATACATTTGTGCCAACTTAATCGGCGTAATGACTGTATCGCCCTGACCGATCGAGAAGTTAACAGCATCACCAGCGCGAATCTTGTCACCATCAATGCAATTCTCTTTAGCGAGCTGAACCAAGAATGGAGTCTGCTTATCCTTTGTAGTTCGCTCTGTGTAGTTACAGTAGAAATCCTTATTCTGTGCATACCAAGCTTTACGCCAGCTACGGTCTGCAAGACGACTCTTCGACTCTGATGGAAGATCGACACCAGTCTTTACGCCCATCTGGAATCTCTCTGCCGCCTTAAAGAAGTAATCATGCGCATTCGACTTCGGCTTCAGACCTCCATCTCGGAGCCACTCATCAAAAGCGATGCGATACCAGATCGTGTCACAGGAGACAGCGATCGCTTTCTTCATGGAGATTGTTCCTTGAGCCTTACCTTCAAAGTTATTAAAGACTCGATTTCCGACTTCAACATTTGCTGGACACTCATATGTCTTATTCATCGAGTATCCGGCATCATTGGCAGCGATTGCAGAGACTGCCTTAAAGGTCGAGCCTGGTGCATAGAGACCTTGAAGGGCGCGGTTGAGAGCAGGAACGCCAGTTCGTTCGCTAAAGAGGTCTTTCGCTTCTTGAACTGTAAGTCCTGTCTCAAAGGAATTAGGATCAAATGTTGGATAGGAGGCGATTGCCAAAATCTCGCCATTCTTCACATCCATCACCACTACCGCACCACCATCTGCATAGTGACCAGATGCTTTAGCGCGACGAACCGCATCTGCAAGAGCTTGTTCAGCAGAAGCTTGCAGACGAATATCAATACTTGTAACGAGGTGATTTCCGGGAGTTGGTTTTGTATTCTGGCTAGTACTTGTCACCGCTTCTTTGCGATCAACGATAACGGTCTTGATTCCTGGCTTTCCGCGAAGATATGAGTCATATTGAATCTCAAGACCAGCTTTACCAATTGATTCGGATCTAAAGTATGAGCGACCACTTGCTCCGGAGAGATCGTAATCAGTGAGCGGTCCAACATAACCCAGGAGGTGTGCTGCATTGACTCCTGCAATCGCTGGGTAATTTCTGATTGCAATAGGAGTTGCAGAAATTCCCGGGTATTTATCTGAGCGCTCTACGATCTGAAGGGCAATCTGAGGATCGGCTTCTTTTGTAATTGGAATCGGCTGGAAGCGAGAACCAGTCCAGCAGCCTGCCTTCTTGCCCTTTGGTAATTCACCGCAGAGTCTTGTGCGCTGCCACACATCTGCATATTGCAAGTTGAGCAAGGTGGAGAGATTTTTGAGAACGGCAACACCCTTATCTTCTTGCTTATCGATCTTGGTGCGATCGACGGTAACGGCCAAGCCAACTTTATTGAGCGCAAGAGGCACTCCAGAAGAGTCAACGATGAGGCCACGAGTTGCAGGAGTAACAACATCGCGGCTCTGAATACTGAGGGCTGCATCTTTATATTTTGGACCAGCTGCGACTTGGAGATAGAAGAGCCGTCCCATAAGTGCAAAGAGGAGCGAAGCAATAAAGATCTGCAAGAAGATCAGCGAGAGGCGTGAGCGTTGATTCATATTCGCGACGCAGTTCCAAATACCAAGGAGTGCAGACGAGAGATAATCGGAAGAATCAGTGGAGTCACGATTCCAGACCAGAATGCAGTACCCAGGATGACAAAGGCAACTTGTGAGGAACTCCCGAGTTCTTGTCCTAAGAGTAGACCGAGTAGAGCAAATGAAAGCTGCGCACCGACTACTCCAGCGATTACCAAGAAGACGATATTGAGAGGGTTTGCACGAACATGATCATCTCCATATGAAAGAAAAGAGATAATGAAAGATACGAGAATCATGATCAAAGTCCAGTGGCCAAGAGGTCCTGGAGATGTTTCAGAGAGATCCATTAAGAGTCCTGCGCCAAAGCCGGTGAGAGCGCCAATTTCCGGCGTACTCATCGACGCCCATGCCAAGGTAAAGATCAAGATGAGAGAGAAACCTCCTGCAGGAAGTCTCATCTGAGTTACAAAACCCTCTTGCAGTAGATAGATGGCGAGGAAGATAGGAAATGAGAAGAGAAAACGTCTCGAGATCATCGTGAAGTTATCCCTTCGACGATGGAGAAGGAGATGGTGTGACTGTAACCGTCACTGTCGGAATAGGTGTTGGCTGTGGTTTAGCTGGAACGAGAGAGTCGCGAGGATCACTAGAAGGCGATGACACTACGACAGCAACTACTCCGAGAGTTGAGAAATTTGTATAGAACTTCACATCTGCTGTCTGAGTTACCGCACCTGCAGAGTTATCGACTGCTGTAACTTCGCCAATAGGAACTCCGGGTACAAATGGACGGCCGTTCGAACTTCCGCGAGCGAGGATTGCATCCCCAACCTTTACATTTTCAGTGTTATCCAAGAGTTGAAGGACGCCCTTACGCGTACCTTGCCCTGAAAGTATGCCAATCTGCTGTGTTCCAGCAATACGTGCACCAATGCGGAAGCCAGGATCTGAAGCGAGCTGAACTACTGCGCTATTGGCATATGCAATCTTGACGACACCGACGAGACCGAAACCAGAGATGACTGTCATGTTGGTATGAACACCAGAGAGAGAGCCTGCGTCAATGGTGATCGTCTGAGCAAATGAGGTGCTCGCGCCTTGGGAGATTACTTTGGCGCCGACAACTTTAAAGCCACCGTTACCCGCAAGATCGAGAACGCCCTTGAGTTGTTTTAGCTCTGCATCAGCGACTTTGCGATTGAGAAGTGCGAGACGAAGCGCATCATTATCTGATTTTAGCTTTTCAATCTGATTACGGGTGCGACCTAAGTGCGTCACATCTGAGAGAAAGTTTCTAAATGGAGAGACAACCCATGACCCAGCTTTTTGAACTGGAGTGAGGGCTGTCTGTACTCCAGTGCGCACACCATCGATGACTTGAACGCCACGCAGATCCAAAGTGATAAGGAAGAGTGATGTAACGATCAATACGATGAGAAGAAGGCGACCACGATTGTCGCCGCCATAACGCACGAGAGTGAACCTTTAGCGACGTGGCTCTGAAATCAAAACCTTTTCAAGGGCTTCGAATTCTTCAATGCACTTACCTGAACCTTCTACAACTGCATCGAGTGGGCGATCGGCGATATGAATTGGCATACCAGTCTCGCGACGAAGACGCTCATCGAGCCCCTTCAGCATCGCTCCACCACCGGTAAGAACAATTCCGCGATCCATCAAATCTGATGAGAGCTCTGGTGGACACTTATCAAGGGTTCCCTTAACAGCGTTAACGATTGCATTGACAGGCTCTTCAAGGGCCTTACGGATCTCGGCTGCTGTCACAACAATTGTCTTTGGAAGACCGGTTGCAAGATCGCGACCACGAATCTCTGCATCGTTCTCACCCTGCAATGGGAAGGCAGAACCGATTGCCATCTTGATCTCTTCTGCTGTGCGCTCACCCAAAAGAAGTGAATATTCGCGCTTAACCCAGTTAATAATCGACTGATCGAGTTCATCTCCACCTACGCGGATTGAGAGAGCGGTAACGATTCCACCGAGTGAAATAACGGCAACCTCAGTTGTTCCACCTCCGATATCGACAACCATGTTTCCTGTTGGCTCGTGGATGGGAAGGCCAGCACCGATTGCAGCAGCCATAGGCTCTTCGATGATGTAGACCTTTCGTGCGCCAGCTGCATAACCTGCATCCTTTACCGCGCGCTGCTCAACACCAGTAATACCTGATGGAACACAGACAACGATGCGTGGCTTCGCCAAGTAGCTGCGCTTATGCACCTTCTGAATAAAGTAACGGAGCATGCGCTCGGTTGTGTCGAAGTCAGCAATAACTCCATCCTTCAAAGGACGAATAGCAACGATGTTGCCTGGAGTACGACCAATCATCTTCTTAGCTTCGATGCCGACAGCAAGAATTCCACCAGTGTCTTGATTGACTGCCACTACTGAAGGCTCATTAAGAACGATTCCGCGACCACGAACATAGACGAGCGTGTTTGCTGTTCCGAGATCGACCGCCATATCGCGACCGATAAAAGACATCTTGCTAGTCATTACTTACCTCCAAAGAAGATTGCGATTTCACGTGCAGCAGACTCTGGAGAGTC
>JBFYJI010000010.1:0-29724 GCA_041311505.1 Candidatus Nanopelagicales bacterium
TCGTAGCTGGCTTGAGAAGCCAGAGTCCTAGGCCGCTAGACGACGGGGCCCTAGTTATTCAATTCCACATGACCTGCGGTCATCGGAACTAAATTGATATTCAGTTGTGTGGGTACTGCGCTGGGGTACCAGGACTCGAACCTAGACTTACTGAACCAGAATCAGCAGGGCTGCCAATTACCCCATACCCCACGATCTTTCGAACGTGCGAGGCAGAAGTTTACCTGACCCGTAAGGGTGCTCCTGACACTCCTTTTTAGAGAGTTAGGGCGTGATTAATGCGTGAAATACAAGCACTTTGGCCCAAGAGCTCCATCGACTCAAAGAGTGGTGGAGAGATGGTGCTTCCAGTGGTTGCAATGCGGAGAGCAGTAAATGCCACACGAGGCTTAAGTCCCATATCTTCAACGAGAGCTGCGCGAAGAGCTGCCTCGATAGATGTGTGATCCCATGGTGTTAGACCTTCGAGCACCTTGATAGATCTCTTCAATACATCCTTGGATGCATCATCCGATATCTTGCCGACCGCTTCTGGGTCAATCGCAAAGTCCTTAACAAAGAGGAAGTTGAGAAGACCCGGAGTCTCATCGAGTTTGACGATGCGCTCTTGAATGATTGGAAGCGCCTTCTTTACAAGTGCAATCTCTGCATCTGTGCCAGTAATGACTCCAGCTTTGGTGAGGAATGGAAGTGTCCACGTGAGGAAGTCCTCGAGAGTGAGTGCGCGAATCTTGTCACCGTTGATCGCTTCAAGCTTCTTCATATCAAAGCGTGCAGGTGATGAGTGAACCTTCTCAACGGTAAAGAGCTCGGTGAGCTCTTGCATCGAGATATTCTCGCGATCATCACCAGGTGACCAACCAAGAAGAGCGAGATAGTTACAGATTGCTTCAGGAAGATAACCCTGCTCGCGATACCAGGCGATAGAGACCTCACCATTGCGCTTTGAGAGCTTGGCGTTGTCCTGTCCCATTACAAATGGAAGGTGCGCAAAAGTTGGATAGTCCTCTGGCTTCACACCCATCGCTTGATAGACGCGAATCTGACGCGGAGTTGAAGAGAGAAGATCTTCACCGCGTAGCACGTGTGTGACCTCCATCAATACATCATCGACAGCAACTGCCAATGTGTAGAGAGGAGAGCCATCTGCGCGAACGAGGACAAAGTCAGGTACAAACTTATGATCGAAGGTGACTTCCCCGCGGATCGCATCAGTAAATGTTGTAGTGCCATCAGGCATGCGCATACGCACTACAGCCTCGCGGCCTTGCGCCTTATATGCAGCAATCTGCTCCTCTGTGAGGTCACGGCAATGTCCGTTATAGCCAGGTGCAACATTTGCAGCGCGCTGTGCTTCGCGCACCGCCTCTAACTCTTCAGGTGAGCAGTAGCAGTAGTAGGCATCTTTCTGATCCAGAAACTTCTGAGCCCACGTTGCATAGATATCAAGTCGCTGAGATTGCAGGTATGGACCATTGGGGCCACCAACCTCTGGACCCTCATCCCAATCAAGGCCGAGCCACTTCAAGGTATCGATTGCAGCTTGGATGTATTCAGGAGTGACGCGAGTGGTATCAGTATCTTCAATACGGAAGAGGAATTTTCCCCCTGTGTGGCGAGCAAATGCCCAATCAAAGAGCGCAGTACGGATATTTCCGACGTGGAGATCTCCAGTGGGAGATGGTGCAAAACGAACTTTAACTGGCTTACTCATGGACGTGCACTCACCTTATTTGTTAGTTGGCCAAGGCCTTCGATAGATACTGCCACTGTCGACTTCTCCCCCATCGGGCCGATTCCTGCTGGGGTTCCGGTGATGATGACATCGCCAGGGAGAAGGGTCATGACTGAAGATACAAAGTGAATAATGTCAGGGACTTTGAAGATCATCTGATTAAGTGTGGCATCCTGCTTCATCTCGCCATTGAGAGTTGTGGTGATGCGCTGTGTGCCTGGAATAAAGTCGGTCTCAATCCAAGGGCCGAGTGGACAGAAAGTGTCGAAACCCTTAGCTCGTGCCCACTGTCCATCCTTCTTCTGAAGTTCGCGACAGGTCACATCATTTGCCATCGTGTATCCGAAGATCACATCATTGACCTTCTCCTTTGGAACATCCTTACAGATGCGTCCTATGACGATTGCAAGCTCTGCCTCGTAATCAATCGATGGTGCCATCTGCGGCCAGACGATTGTGTCGCCGGGTCCAATCACAGTGGTGTTTGGCTTGATAAAGATAATTGGCTCTTCAGGGACTACGCCGCCCATTTCTGCTGCATGGTCTGCGTAGTTCTTACCGATTGCCACGATCTTGCTGCGAGGAATCACAGGCGCCAAGATTCGGACCTTTGAGAATTCGATCTTTGCCGCGGTCTTCTGAATACCTTGATAGATCGGATCTCCGGTGATGATGGTGATCGAGTTATCTTCCTCGAGGACTCCGTAGAGAGGGTCGGTACCCAGGCCTGCATCAGGCAGTGGTGAGAATCGAACGACGCGCATGCGCCTATCTTATCGGTTAGAGAAGCTCTTCTTTGCCTGCAGAGTCGATATGAAAGACGGTAGCGGTAGGTGCAAAATCCTTAATCGCCTTAATATTTGCCGGCTTATCACCCGCTGCCACGACTGATTCGATCCCTGTAATACCTGATGCGAGGGCGACAGTTAATACCGCCTCAAATGCATCGAGGTTGAGCGATGGTGATTGAACATTAATTGCAACATATGTGCGACCTGTTGTGTCACGCAGCGCTGCTGCCTGCGCAGAACCGCTGCGAGCAAGAGTATTGGTGGCGAGAGTGACGAGCTTGAGATCTTCTGGATTAGCCATGTCATGGATTGATTTCATCACTCGTGATCCTCTCCTGGCACTTCAACCTTCTCGATAATAACTGAGCTGATTCTACGACGTCTTCCCACTGGTCGCTCTGATGTAATCGAATATCCATCGAGAGTAATAGTGCTGCCGGCAATAGGAACACGACCCAGCTTCTGTGCCATCAATCCACCGATTGTGTCGATACCTTCGTACTCATCTTCATTAATCGTAATCTTGAGCTCTTCAGCGAGATCTTCGATATGGATGGTCGCTTTTGCGCGTGCCTTATTTTCAGAGAGCCAGGTAAATGACTCGACTCCATCATCATATTCATCAGCAATTTCACCGACGATCTCTTCGATAATGTCTTCAATCGTGATGATTCCTGCTGTTCCACCATACTCATCAACAACGATGGCAAGGTGAATCTGATCGCGCTGCATATCGCGTAATAACTCTGCTGCTTCTTTATTTTCAGGGACGAAGACAGGTGGACGCATATGTTGCTCCACTTTCTCTGTCGTCTCTGCCTCGTGGTGATCGAGTGCACGCTTGGCTAGATCTTTGACGTAGGCGATTCCGATGATGTTATCGAGATCGTCACCTGCAACAGGAATGCGCGAATAGCCTGAGCGGAGAGCGAGCGAGAGCGCTTGGCGCAGAGTCTTATCGCGCTCTACCCAGACCATATCTGTGCGAGGCACCATCAGTTCGCGAACGAGCGTATCTCCGAGTTCAAAATCATTATCTGAAAGTTGTTCGAGGTCACTCTCAATTAATCCACGCTTCTGCGCTTCTTCATAGAGATAGTGGATAACGCTAGAGAGAAGCGATGATGCTCTCTTCACTTCTTGCCGCCCCACTTCTTGACGATCTTCTCTTGAAGTTCGAACATCACCTTCTCTTCATCGGGATCTGCATGGTCATACCCCAAGATGTGAAGAAGTCCGTGTGAGGCCAAGATGTAAATCTCATGCTCTGTTGAGTGGCCAGCAGATACAGCTTGTTTTGCTGCGACCACAGGATCGATCACGATATCGCCGAGAGTGACAGGCTCTTTCTTGCTCTCTGGCATATCCATAGGAAATGAGAGAACATCAGTTGTACCCGGCTCATCCATCCACTTGATATGAAGCTCTTCCATCTCTTTATCATCGACAAAGGTGACTGAGAGCTCACACTCTGGATGCAGGTCCATGTAATCGATTGCAAATGTCAGCAGAGATTCGACTTCGCTCTCAGGGGCGCTGACGCCAGAGCGATTGGTGATTTCGATTGTCATGGCTTCTTATTAATGCTTACTGGTGCATGTTTTGTCGCATCATATGCATCGTATGCCTTGACGATATCTCCGATGATGCGATGGCGAACCACATCCTCTGCAGTGAGATCCATAAATGCAATATCGGCAACGCCATCAAGGATTGAACGAACTACCTGTAATCCACTGCGCTGGCCATTGGGAAGATCGTTCTGAGTGATATCACCAGTGATCACCATCTTTGATCCGAAACCAAGACGTGTAAGGAACATCTTCATCTGCTCGGCAGTGGTGTTCTGAGCCTCATCCAGAATGATAAACGCATCATTGAGCGTGCGACCACGCATAAATGCAAGAGGTGCAACTTCGATAATGCCAGATTGAATTAAGCGCGGAATCGAATCTCCATCGATCATGTCGTGAAGTGCATCAAAGAGCGGACGGAGGTAAGGATCAATCTTCTCGCTCAGCGTGCCTGGAAGAAAACCGAGCTTCTCCCCTGCTTCAACGGCTGGGCGAGACAAGATAATGCGATTGACCTGCTTTGCTTGAAGAGCTGCGACAGCTTTAGCCATTGCAAGATATGTCTTACCAGTACCTGCAGGTCCAATACCAAAGGTGATCACATTCTCTTCAATGGCATCGACATATGCCTTCTGATTGGCAGTCTTTGGACGAATAGTTTTTCCGCGATTGCTCACGATATTGAGGGAGAGGACTTCGCCAGGGCTCTGTGCTGGAGTTGCTTCAATCATTGCAATGCTCCGTAGAACAGCGCCAACATCGAGCGCCTGGCCTGATCGAATAACAACCAACATCTCGCCAAATAACTTTTCAAGAGCGATGCAATCAACATGAGGTCCGCGGAGAGTGATCTCATTGCCGCGAACGGTGATATTGACTGATGGAAATGCAGCTTCAATTGCAAGGATATTTGCATCGCCTGCACCGAGCAGGGCAACCATCGGAATGGCGGGAGGAATCGTGACTAAGAGGCGCTCCATATAGGTGAAAATCTATCGGGTGGAGTGGTCTTTCACCACACTGAAAGGGCCGTGTTGAGCGAGGCAAGGGCTGCCAGCCCTGCGTGAGCAGAGCGCAAGACAGGCCTTCCCATCAGAACCACCTTCGCACCAGCTGCGGCAAAGCTCTCAATCTCTTCATCGGTGAGACCACCCTCTGGGCCGATGATGGCGAGGATCTTCTTAGCACCCTGTGGAACTGCCTGAGAGAGTGTCGATGTCGCATCTTGATGGAATATGAGGGCGAGATCTGCCTTTGCGATCTCATCGATGATGGAATCAGTTGTTGCAACTCCACTAACCTGTGGAATACGGAACCTGCGTGATTGCTTCGATGCCTCACGCGCGGTTTGCTGTAACTTCTCAATCTTCTCATCAGCGCGACCTATGCTGCGCGCTGCCTTCCACATCACAATGCGATCAGCGCCACCTTCTGTGGTGAGCTCAATCGCCTCTTTAATGCGATCGCCCTTAGGAATCGCCTGAACAATGGTGAAGTGTTGCTCGAGTGGTTCTTCAAATCCGCTCTCAAGAACCTTAACAGTCATCGACTTCTTATTAACGTTTGAGACGCTGACGCGTGACCATGCACCTTTTCCATCGCTGAGATTGAAGATCTCCCCAGCAGAGATCCGCAGGACTTTGATTGCATGATGAGCATCTTCGCTATCAAACTCGTAGATAGAACCTATCTGAGTTGGAAGATCCTCAACAAAGAAGAGTGTCAGCATTAGCGATGAAACGCATCTCTAAATTTTGCAAAGAGTCCTTCATGGTGGCCCTTGATGGTGACATCGCCATCTTTTTCGCCACGTGCCTTTGCGAATTCGCGGAGCAACTTCTCCTGCTCTTTATTGAGCTTATGGGGCGTCTCGATATCGACATGGACGATGAGATCTCCACGGTGGTTGGTGCGAAGGCGAGTCATGCCTTTGCCTTTGATAGAGACGGTTGAGCCACTCTGAATTCCTGCCTTGATATCGAGGTTGAGTGGGCCATCAAGTGAATCAACTTTGACTGTGGTGCCGAGAGTTGCCGCTGCAAATGGAATAGAGATTGCAATGTGAAGGTTCTCGCCATCGCGCAAGAGGAATGGATGTTCGCGCTCGACAATCTCGATATAGAGATCACCAGCTGGCCCACCGCCCGCGCCGACCTCTCCGCGTCCAGACATCTGAATGCGATTGCCTGTCTCAACACCTGCTGGGACTTTAACGTTAACGGTCTGCTTTGCACGTACTCGACCATCGCCTGCACATTCGCGACATGGATCTGTAATCACTGTTCCATACCCTGAACAGCTACTACATGGACGAGATGTCATGACCTGGCCGAGGAATGATTTCTGAACATATTGCATCTCACCGCGACCGCCACAGACCTTGCAGACTTCCGGTTGTGAGTGATTTGCCGTGCCCTGACCTTCGCACTTATCGCAGACAACTGCGCTCTCAAGAGTGATATCGCGCTCTGTGCCGAAGCAGGCTTCATTGAGATCTACCTCAATACGAATGAGGGCATCTTGTCCTTGGCGCATACGAGGACGTGGTCCGCGATTTCCACCGCCACCAAAGAATGCATCCATGATGTCGCTAAATCCGCCACCACCGAATCCACCGCCAAAGTTATTGAAGCCGCCATTGCCGCCCAGGTCATATTGCTGGCGCTTCTGTGGATCGCTTAAGACATCGTAGGCAGCAGTAACTTCTTTAAATTTATTCTGAACTTCAGGATCTGGGTTAACATCAGGATGGAGCTCTCGCGCAATCTTGCGATAAGCCTTCTTGATTTCATCGGCAGATGCACCGCGCTCGATTCCTAGGAGTTGGTAGTAATCAGACATCGTTATTGAGCGCTCTCCGTAATAAATCGTCCAACATAGCGGGCAACTGCAGATACTGCAGATATTGAGCCAGCGTAATCCATGCGAGTAGGTCCAAGCACACCGAGAGCGCCGACTGCGCCTCGATCAATGCCATATCCGACTGTGACAAGAGAAGTTGATTGAAGATTGCTATCTGGCTGCTCACTTCCAATGGTGACATGGACAGTCTCTTGGGCATCGCTGAGGAGGCGAAGGAGAACTACCTGCTCCTCAAGTGCTTCAAGGATGGGTGAGAGTGAGTTGCCCAGTACTTCGCCAGAGCGAGCAAGGTGGGCTGTGCCGGAGATGACCATCTTCTCACTGCTTGTTGATTGGCCAATCGTTGGATACTTCACGACCGCGACCTGCTTTGTAATATCTGAGAGCAACTTTGCAGAGCGACGTAATAGATCTTCAAGGTCATGCGAATTCTGCAAGAAAGTTTCAATCGCACGACGCTCTGGTGTTGAGAGTGGCTTTACTGTTGCGAGCTTATCGACGAAGATGCGATATCCACGATCTGTAGGGATGCGACCGGCGCTTGTATGTGGCTGAGTGATGAGACCTTCATCTTCCAAAACAGCCATCTCATTGCGGATAGTCGCAGGCGAGATTCCCAGTGCATGATTTTCAGCGATCGCCTTAGAGCCGACAGGCTCTTGAGTAGCGATGTACTCCTCGACGATAGCTCGAAGAATCTCGAGTCTGCGATCACTGGTCATAATGGCGAAGTTTACCGATAGAGCTCTATGCGAGCATTTCTTGGGTGATGCGGTCTGCGATGAGGCGTCCTGTAGGCGTCAGAGCGAGTGAATCCTCGCGCTCGATGACGTGGCCACTCTTGATGTATTGGATGGAGCGCTCATACTGCTTCACGGTAAGGGCGACTTTGCGAACTCCCTCTGGCATACGGATTGCAAGCATGATGTATTCAGATCTCTTCTGCTCATCTGTGAGCTCCTCTGAATCTTTCATGGGAGACTCCCCCGCAAAGACCCGCTCCTTATATGCATTGGGATGCTTCACATTCCAAAATCGCTTCTGGTCGATATGTGAATGTGCTCCAGGTCCAAGACCCCACCAATTATTGGATTTCCAATAGGCAATGTTGTGGCGACATTGATGTCCTGGCTTTGACCAGTTAGAGAGTTCATACCACTTCATCCCCTTTTGCAGACATTGTTGATCCACCAAGAGATACATATCTGCCATCAGATCATCATCAGGCATTGTTAACTCACCGCGTTTAATCTGCGCAGCAAGCTTCGTGCCTTCTTCAACGATAAGTGCATAGGCGCTGATGTGATCGATATCGAGTGAGAGCGCCTCTTTAACAGTCGATGCCCAATCATTGAGTGTTTCACCTGGAGCGCCATAGATGAGATCAACGCTGATAGAGCCAAAGCCTGCGGCACGTGCCATATCGACAGCTTTTCGAACGTTCTCAGGATTGTGTGTGCGATCGAGAACTTTAAGAACATGCTCCTTATTGGATTGCATTCCAAATGAGATGCGATTAAAGCCCGCAGCGATATAACCATCGAGCTTCTCTTGTGTCACAGAATCTGGATTAGCTTCAAGAGTGATCTCACAATCTGCGCTCATGCCATTGCGGTTGCGGATTGCAGTGATCACACGACCTAGATCTGTAGGTGGAATAAGTGAAGGTGTTCCGCCACCGAAGAAGATAGTGTTGACCTCATCGGTAGGTGTTGTCTCGAGTTCACGCAACACAGCATCGATGTAATCGGCAGAGACGATCTCAAGGGATGCGCCATCTTGGAGTTCAGAAGGCGTGTAGGTATTGAAGTCGCAGTATCCGCAGCGGCGTACGCAGTACGGGATATGTACGTAGTACGAGAATGCCTTCATTTCACAAGGTCTTAATTTTCTAGCTTGCGCGCTGCTTTGATCTTCTCGATATCAGCATCGGTGGCGAGGGCTGCAACGAAGGCTTCTTGTGGAACTTCAACGCGTCCCACCATCTTCATGCGCTTCTTACCTTCCTTCTGCTTCTCGAGAAGTTTGCGCTTACGAGAGATATCTCCACCGTAACACTTTGCAAGAACATCCTTACGGATCGCGCGAATTGATTCGCGAGCGATAATGCGAGAACCGATTGCAGCTTGGATAGGAACCTCAAATTGCTGCCGTGGGATGAGCTCGCGCAACTTACCGGTCATCATCACGCCATATGAGTAAGCCTTATCGCGGTGAACAATCGCGCTAAATGCATCAACAGCCTCGCCTTGAAGAAGAATGTCGACCTTAACGAGGTTGCCCTCTTTATCGCCAATCTCTTCATAATCAAGAGATGCATAACCGCGTGTGCGAGACTTGAGCTGATCGAAGAAGTCGAAGACGATTTCAGCAAGAGGAAGTGTGTAGCGAATTTCAACGCGGTCCTCAGAGATGTAATCCATGCCGAGCATCTCACCGCGACGGTCTTGGCAGAGCTCCATGATTGTTCCGATAAATTCAGATGGTGCAAGAACTGTCGCCTTCACGATTGGCTCTTCAACCTTATTGACCTTTCCTTCAGGAAATTCTGAAGGGTTAGTGACGATGACCTCTTTGCCATCTTCCATCGTTACCTTGTAGACAACGTTAGGTGCAGTAGAGATGAGGTTGAGCTTTGCTTCGCGCTCAAGGCGTTCGCGGACGATCTCCATATGTAAGAGGCCAAGGAAGCCGCAACGGAAGCCAAAGCCAAGGGCTGCAGAGCTCTCTGGCTCATAGACAAGGGCGGCATCATTGAGCTGTAACTTCTCTAGAGCATCACGCAAGACTGGAAAATCTGCTCCATCGAGTGGGAAGAGACCAGAGAAGACCATTGGCTTTGGATCTTTATATCCACCAAGGGCTTCCTTTGTTGGTCGTGTAAAACTTGTGACTGTATCGCCCACACGTGATTGGCGAACATCCTTTACGCCGGTGATGAGATAACCCACCTCACCGACGCCTAGACCCTTTGATGGAGCAGGTTCTGGAGAGATGACGCCGATTTCAAGAGCCTCGTGCTTTACACCGGTTGAGAACATCTGAATCTGCTCGCGTGGTGAGAGATGTCCATCGACGACGCGAACGTATGTAACCACACCGCGATATGCATCGTAGACAGAGTCAAAGATCAGTGCGCGTGCAGGAGCTGATGCATCTCCGACAGGTGCTGGAATCTGCGCGATGATCTGATCGAGAAGCTCTGCAACTCCATCACCAGTCTTACCTGAAACACGTAATACATCTTCAACTTTGCACCCGATAAGTCCTGCAAGCTCGGCTGCAAACTTCTCAGGTTGAGCATTAGGAAGATCGATCTTGTTAAGAACAGGGATGATGGTGAGGTCGTTCTCCATTGCAAGGTAAAGGTTTGCAAGTGTCTGAGCCTCGATACCTTGTGCGCAGTCGACCAAGAGAATTGCACCTTCACATGCAGCGAGCGAGCGCGAGACCTCGTAGGTAAAGTCAACGTGACCTGGTGTATCGATCATATTGAGGATGTAATCCTGGCCATCGATGCCAGATTTCCATGGAAGGCGAACTGCCTGAGATTTGATAGTGATTCCGCGCTCGCGCTCAATATCCATACGATCGAGATACTGAGCACGCATCAGACGAGCTTCAACGACCTCAGTGATTTGGAGCATGCGATCGGCGAGAGTTGATTTGCCGTGATCGATATGGGCGATGATGCAGAAGTTGCGAATCTGCGCCGGATTTGTTGATGCGGGTTGCGGCGCCTTTGCAATGCTAATTGCTGGCACTTTTAATAAACCGCCTTACGAGAAATAAGAGTAGAGAATTAAGCGCGAGCACCCGCGATTAGCGAGCGCCTGCCTTTGCAGCTGCCTTAGCCATTGCTGACTTCTTATTTGCAGCTGAGTTCTTGTGGATGACGCCCTTTGACACTGCAACGTCGAGAGCCTTTGATGCAGCGCGGAGCTCAGTTGTGATTGCAGCGGCGTCACCCTTAGCAGCAGCGTCGCGGAACTTGCGGACAGCTGTCTTGATAGATGAAGAGACAGACTTGTTGCGAAGGCGTGCCTTCTCGTTTGTCTTAATACGCTTGATCTGCGACTTGATATTTGCCACGTGTAGAGCTCCTATAGGTTTTCGAGTAAATCTTGGTCAAACTCGCCAATCCGGCGGATTGAACAGGCGGAAAGGTTATCAGCGAGGGGCTATCAGCCCAAAATCGGCTCTAGCGGGCAGCGCGGGCTGAGGCGATGGAGGCGAGGGCCTTTTCAAGGGCAAAGATCGGGTCTGAGCTCGCCCCTTTTACATCGGCATCGGCCTTGGCAACGGCCTCCACCGCTGAGGCGATACCTCGTGGACTCCAATTGGCCAGTTGGCGACGAGCCTTATCGATCTGCCATGGAGCCATACCGAGTTCACCTGCCAACTCAAATGACTTTGATCCACGGTTGGTACCAGAGACCTTTGCAAGGCTACGCAAGGAAGATGCAATCGCCGATGTAATCATGACCGGATCTGTACCTGTCTCAAGGGCGCTGCGAAGAGTCACGAGCGCTCGCGCAAGATCGCCATCGAGAGTTGCATCTGCAACATCGAATCCTGTTGTCTCAATACGCCCCTTATGGAATGTATCGATGATCTCTTCATCGATGGTGCCCTGTGCGGCATCGACAGAAATTTGTGAAACTGCTTGCTGAAGTTCGCGGAGGTCGCTACCGAGTGCACCCACAAGAGCTTTGATTGCACCGGGAGTTGCTTTACGTCCTGCATCAAGGAAGAGCTCTTTAACAAATTGCTCTTTCTCAACCTCTTTCTTGAGGGCATCACAAGCAATGATTTCAGGTTTTGCTTTCTTGATTGCATCAAGAAGTGCTTTTCCTTTGACGCCGCCTTTATGAATAAAGATAACGGTCATCGTTGGATCAATTGCATCGAGGTAGCGAGAGACCTCATCCTTGCACTCATCATCGAGGTCTTGAAGATCTTTAAGGACAAGAGCGCGGCGCTCAGAGAAGAGAGATGGTGCAAGAGCATCTGCGATATCTCCAGGAATCACATCACCAGCTGAGAGAGTGGTGACCTCAGCCTTCTCTTCTTGTAATTGTGCTGAGAGCTTTGCCATTGCGCGATCTGCAAGTGCGCCTTCGCTGCCGAGGAGGAGATAGAGAGCGTTCATCACATTATCTCCTTTACCCTAACTGTAGAAATCGTAATCGCGACTTCTCGCGCTCTAGTGTAATTGCGTGGTGGTGAACCTCCACAGCAATAGCACCATCGCGATCTGTGCGCATAACTCTAGCGTGTAGGCGGTGAAGGGCTGCAATAGTGCTCTCAGCTGGATGGCCATAACTATTGCCCTCCCCTACGCTAATAAGGGCAAGTTGTGGTGAGAGCTCTCTCATCAAGAGGCCATCTTGATATCGGGAACCATGGTGGGCGACTTTATAGATATCGACTCTTCCCACCTTTCCTCGCAATCTCTCTTGCACATCCGGTTCGATATCACCGGATGCAAAGAGGGTGAGATCACGCGACTTTACAACTGCAGCAATCGACACATTATTGGGATTCTCATCGACTGCACCGCGCGTAAGTGGCCACAGAATAGAAATCGAGTACTCACCTATCTCTGCCTTCGACCCAGCTGCGATATTTCCAAACCATTCAGCCTCTACGGTGCGACCTTTCGTTGCACCGCGCAAACCTCCGATGTGATCTGCGTGTGGGTGGGTCAGAATTAAGAGAGCAATCGTCTCGACGTGGAGAGTTCGTAAACACTTATCTATCAATATTGGGTCTGGACCGACATCTACCACGATAGCTCGATGGTGATGGAGATTAATGACCAAAGCATCGCCCTGCCCCACATCACATTGATAGATCTGCCAGTCGATTGTGGGAAAACGCCCAATCCAGAGCAAGAGCGTGAAGAGAAGGGCAATCACTACTGCTCCTTTGGTTCGAAAGAGCAAAATCACAACTGATATGGAGAGCGCTGCAAGAAATCCAATGAGACCCGTGCGGAGTGAGAGAACAGGAAAGTGTGCTGCCCAGCGGGCAATGAAGGTGATCACAATTGCACATGGCTTTATCAAGAGGAGTAACGCTTCAGCTATTGGTGGTGACAATGGTGAGATCAACGCTGCGACAAAACCAACGACGGTAATAGGTGCAACAAAGGGGGCTGCCACGATATTTGCAATGATCGAAATGGGTGAGATGTAACCTGAAAGGGCAACGATGATGGGAAGGCAGAGCGCCATCGCTGCAAAAGGTGGGGCGATGGCGCCAGCAACTTTCTTTGGCAGGTGCCCTGCTAAATGTTTGGTGATGAGTGGTGAGATCAGGAGAAGACCGGCAGTTGCTAAAACCGAGAGCGCAAAGCCAGGGTCCCTCGCCTGCCACGGATCGATGGCAATGACAGCGGCAATTGCAAAGCCGAGTGCCGGTAGCGCATCTCCTCGCTGTCGAGTCGATGCCGCTATGAGTGCAACCGCTGCCATTGCAGCTGCGCGGAGGACTGAGGGAGATGGCCTCACGAGGGCGATGAATGCTGCAAGAGATATCGCTGTTGCTACTAAGCGAGTTGGGATTTTGCGAAAGATAAATTGCATGCACCACAAGACAAATGCGGAGACAATTGCAAAGTTTGCGCCACTGACTGCAACGAGATGGGTAAGTCCAGCACGCCGCATATCGTTCTTGAAATCAGCGCTCTGCTTACCTGTATCACCAATCACCATTCCGGGAATCAGCGCTCCCACATCTCCCCCGCCACTTGCGCAGCGTAATCCAATGCGGATTGCAGCAAGCGCTCTCGCCCATCTCGATGGTGGTGAAATCTCTTTGATTGAGGATGTAGCGATGAGGAGTGCGGCAACTCGAAACTCTTTACTTTCTACTACTCGTCCGGTGATGGCGATTGCCTGCCCTGGTAATAAGTGAGAGGTTGAGCGCTTTGGGGCGATTACTCTGATAGGTCCGTACTGTGTAGATGCTAAAAATGTGTATTTACGGTCGAGCAGGTTTCGCCCCACAACCTTTGCAGCGATGGGATTGGGATCTGTGCGCACACGAGCTTCAAGCGTGATCTGATTGCCGATTTCGCGATGGAGGGCGCTGCGCTCAAGCGAAAATTGACGCAGAGAAAGAATCGAAGCGCCGAAGAAGATAGCGAGAACCAGAACAAGAATCTGATATTTACGAAGTCGAAGAAGCAGGAGAGATGAGAGAGCTGCGACTATAAGAAGAGAACCTGGCCTGAGATAACTCTGCGCAAGAGCCCCCAACCATGTCGCACATCCAAGGGTGAGGGCTCTGGTATCTATTACACGCGGAGTTTGCTCTTGAACTTGGCTAACGTGCTCGCTCCAATACCTGGCACTTTCTCAAGATCTTCAATAGATGCAAATGGGCCATTCGCTTTGCGATAGGCAACGATGCGCGATGCGAGCACCGGCCCGATTCCGTCGAGGGCTTCAAACTCCTTTGCCGATGCCCGGTTGACGGCAACTAAAGTCGATCCTGTGGGCTTTACCTTTACACCGCTCTTCTTTGTCGAAGCAGTGGCGCTCTTTGCATAGACATATATCTGCTCACCATCTGCAATCACGCGAGCCTGGTTGAGATCCGACGGATCTCCCAACTTGGTAACTCCCCCTGCAGCTTTAATCGCATCCACTACACGTGAGCCGATACTTAACTTATATACCCCTGGGTGAGCGACAGCTCCTTGAACATCAATGGTGATGTCAACGGCGGCAACATCGAGAGTAAGAGGCGGCGGTGTGATCGCCTCACTGGGTGATGATGTACGGATAATGTAGAAGGTAGATGTTGCGATAACAAGCGCTGCAACGATGAGCAATGAACGCCTCTGCAGAGACGAGTAGTGGAGATCGCTCCACCAATTCTTAATCTTTTCCATCTGCCAATAATCGGCAGGCAAAGCTCAGAACTGGTATTTAAATTAGAAACTGTGGATTACAGAACGATATTGACGAGCTTAGGCGCGCGAGCAATAACCTTCTTAGGCGCCGCCCCACCGAGTTCAGCAACAATCGATGGATGAGCAAGAGCTGCTGCTTCGATATCTGCATCAGAGATTGATGGAGATACATTGATGCGTCCCTTGATCTTTCCATTGATCTGAATAACAGCTTCCACCTCATCTGCTACGAGAAGTGCAGGATCTACCTCTGGCCATCCAGCTGTAGCAATCGCTGGCTTATGGCCGAGGCGCTCCCACATCTCTTCTGCAGTAAATGGAGCAACGAGTGAGAGCATGATTGCAATCGCCTCAACTGCTTCGCGCACCGCAGGATCTGCAGCTCCACAACCAGAGTCAATCGCCTTGCGAGTTGCATTTACGAGCTCCATCACACGAGCGATTGCAACGTTGAAGCGGAATGACTCCACCGCAAAAGCTGCATCGTGAAGGGCCTTGTGGGTTGCCTTGCGAAGAGAAATATCACCTGTGGAGAAATCAACTCCTGCAGGAGATGAAACATCTCCTGATAGGCGCCAAGCACGACTTAAGAATTTAACAGAACCTGATGGTGAAACATCTGCCCAATCGACATCATCCTCAGGAGGACCTGCAAAGACCATCGAGAGGCGAATTGCATCGACGCCATGATTCTCGAGTTCATCTGAGAGACGTACCAAATTGCCACGTGACTTCGACATAGCAGAGCCATCCATCAAAACCATTCCTTGATTGAGAAGGCGTGTAAATGGCTCGTTAAAGCCAAGCATTCCCATGTCATTGAGAACCTTGGTAAAGAAACGTGAATAGAGAAGGTGCAAGATTGCGTGAGTGACGCCACCAACATATTGATCTACAGGTAACCATGTATCGATATCTGCACGTGAGAATGGTTCTTTATCGTTGGTGGATGACGGATAGCGCAAGAAGTACCAGGATGAATCAACAAATGTATCCATTGTGTCTGAATCGCGAAGTGCTGGAGCACCGCATGAAGGACATGTTGTGTTGACCCACTCTGATGCTGCAGCAAGTGGTGATTGACCCTTTGGCTTGAGATCGATGTCTTTAGCTGCAGGAAGGGTAAGTGGAAGTTGATCAGCGGGCACTGGAACTTCACCACACTTATCGCAATGCACGATAGGAATTGGTGTGCCCCAGAAACGCTGACGGGATACAAGCCAATCGCGTAAACGATAGTTGCGTGCTGACTTTCCAAGACCCTTTGCCTCAAGCTCTGAAGTGATCTTCGCGATCGCTTCAGCCTTGTTAAGACCATTAAGTGAACCTGAGTTGATGAGTACTCCATCACCAGTTGTGGCGACAAATGTTGTCGCCGGATTCTCTTCATCTGTCTGCACTACAACCTGAACAGGAAGCTTCATCGCCTTTGCAAAATCGAGGTCGCGTTGATCATGCGCAGGAACAGCCATGATTGCGCCGGTTCCGTAATCGGCAAGAACGTAATCAGATGCCCAGATTGGCAACTTTGCGCCGTTAACTGGATTGATGGCATAGCGCTTAAGATCAACACCAGTCTTTGGACGATCAGTTGCAAGGCGATCAATATCAGAAGCTGCCTTTACCGACTCGAGATACTGATTGAACTCTGCCTCAACTGGTCCACCTGCGGTGAGCTCTGCTGCGAGAGCGGAGTCAGCGGCAACGACCATAAATGTTGCACCATACAAAGTATCGGGACGAGTCGTGTAGATAGTGACAGGTTCAGCGCGACCTTCAATTTCAAATTGGACGTTGGCACCTTGTGAGCGACCGATCCAGTTGCGTTGCATTTGCAACACTTTCTCTGGCCACTTACCTTCGAGCTGATCCATATCGTCGAGGAGGCGATCTGCGTAATCGGTAATCTTGAAGTACCACTGGTTGAGCTTCTTCTTTGTCACTGCGGTATCGCAACGTTCGCATAAACCTGCAACTACCTGCTCGTTGGCAAGGACCGTCTGGCACCCTGGGCACCAGTTAACTGCCGAATCTTTACGGTATGCAAGACCGCGCTTATGAAGCTCGATAAAGAGCCACTGGTTCCACTTGTAGTACTCAGGATCGCAAGTATTAAATACGCGATCCCAATCGAATGAACATGCATAGCGACGCATCGAAGATTTCTGCACAGCGATGTTCTCGTAAGTCCATTCGCGCGGATCGGCGTTGCGCTTGATAGCAGCATTTTCTGCAGGAAGACCAAATGCATCCCAACCGATTGGGTGCATGACGTTGAAACCTTTTTGAATCCAATAGCGAGCAATCACATCGCCGAGCGCATATGCCTCTGCATGGCCCATATGGAGATCGCCCGATGGATAAGGGAACATATCCAAGACATACTTCTTAGGGCGTGGGTCATCTGCGCGGCCAGATTTAAATGGCTCGATCTTGTCCCAGATTGGAAGCCACTTCTCTTGGACGTAGGCAAAGTCGTATGCCGCGTGCTCCTGAGGTTCTGTGGTCATTGGCCAATCTTAACTGATACCGAGTGAGCCATTTTCAATGAACAATTGTGGAGATAAGGGGAATCGAACCCCTAACCTCTTCCATGCCATGGAAGCGCGCTACCAATTGCGCCATATCCCCGCTATTTACTTCAAGTTTATCTTACAGAATCCGGGATGACCGCCGCACCATCTTGACCGAGCACTGGCTCTGGAATTGAACCCGCATTATGTTCAGTGAGCAACCAGCCCTTAGGAGAGTGAGTCAAGACCGACCATGAGGCGTTTGAGAGTCCACCGATCTTCGACCAATATGGAATAGGAAGCTCGAGATACATTCCGATAATTGCGCGGGCTGTTCCGCCATGTGTGGCAACGATAAGAGTCTCGCTATCTTTATCGGATAAGAAATCTTCAATCGCAGCCTTTGCGCGAGCACCGACTTCGCTTCGACGATCACCAGTGCCACCAGCAGGATTGTCTCCTCCGAGTGACCACTCTTTAAGGTTGGCATGATCGATAGCGCGAATCTCTTCTCCTGTAAGACCTTCCCACTTTCCGCAATTTGTTTCGCGCAAACGAGCATCTACATGAATTGGAAGTCCGTTGATATCGGCGAGAGCCTGCGCTGTCTTTTGGGCACGTTGTAAATCACTGGAGATAATCGAGGTTGGCTTCATATCAACAACGTTGCGTGCTGCATGTGTTACTTGATATTCGCCCACTGCATTGAGTGGGATATCTGTATGTCCTTGAAACTTATTTGCGACATTCCAATCTGTCTGGCCGTGGCGCCACAAGATGATTGTGTTAGCCATGTGCTACATCTTCGCCTTCAGGCTCATCGAGGTTGAGAGGAATCTCAGGACAATCGTTCCAGAGTCGATCGAGCATGTAGTAGCTTCGAAGGTTCTTGCTCTGGATATGAACAACAAGGTCTGAGTAATCCAGAAGGGCCCACTCTTCACTGACCTCTCTGCGTACTGGCTTATCTCCTGCAAGGCGCAACTTCTCTTCAACCCAATCTGAAATCGCAGCTACTTGACGAACATTCTGAGCTGTAACAATGAGGAATACTTCAGAGAGAACTGCTTGCTCCGAAAGATCGAGGGCGACAATCTCAGTACCGAATTTATCTGCGGCAGCTTGTGCAGCAATCTCTGTATGGGCGATTGCGCTCTTGCTAGCTGACATAGAGATTATGCTCCTTGATATAGGCAGCCACCGAAGGAGATAGCTGATCTGATTGGTGTAATCGTACTTGGGTTGCAGAGACATCGAGTGCGTCGATATCACGTGCGAGATTGACTGGTGTGCCAGGACGTTGAATGACTTCAAGCGTGACAAGCTTCATCAATTCATCTATCCGGTGCCATTGATCTAACTTCTCATATGCATCGCTTCCGACGATCAGGACTATCTCATCATCAGGATATGCCTGCTTCATCGCCTCGACAGTATCGATGGTGTAGCTAGGACCCATACGCAAGATCTCAATCGGATTCACTTCAACTTTGCCCTGAATTTCACATGGAAGATCTTTAATCGATGCCTGACACATCGCTCGTCTATCTGCACCAGATGCTTGTGGGGCGCCATCGCGTAGACGCGGCTCGCCTGCTGGAATTAATAAGAGGTGATCGATGATTCCGCGATGTAAGAGCTCGGTGATGACATGGAGATGGCCTTTATGAATCGGGTCAAATGTCCCGCCGTAGAGGCCTAAGCGCATATGTATTACTTATCGAAACGGAGGACGATGTAGAGCAAGAAACCAAAGATTGCGAAAGCTGTGATTCCGAATGCCACAGGAGGAATGGGAAGTTCGCGAGTTGTCTCTTCGAGGTATGTAAACATGGGTGAAGGTTACTACTTGCCGGCGAGAAGTTGTAAGAAGCGAGCCTCATCGATGATCGTCACACCTAGCTCTTGCGCCTTTGCCAGCTTCGAACCAGGGTCGCTGCCCACTAATACATAGTCAGTCTTCTTAGAGACTGATGATGATGGCTTACCACCATGGGCGGTGATGGTCTCTGCAATTGAATCTCGGGTGAAGTTTTCAAGGCCACCTGTCACCACAAATGTCAGCCCAGCAAGCGTTTGTGGCTTCACCTCACCTGCAATGTTCTCCATCGCAACACCAGCTGCAGACCACTTCTTGATGATCTCTTGATGCCAATCAACGTTAAACCATTCGACGATCGACTCTGCAATCACTCCACCGACTCCATCAATCTCTGCAAGTTCTTCAACAGATGCGCGAGAGATTGCATCGATGCTCCCTAGATTCTGTGCAAGCGCTTGTGCGGCAGTTGGACCGACATGGCGAATAGAGAGCGCGACGATAGTGCGCCAGAGTGGTCGAGTCTTAGCTACATCAAGTGCTGCGAGAAGTTTCTCAACATTCTTACCCGGTGTTCCATCTTTCTTCTTAAAGAAATCTGATTGAGCTAACGCATCTTCGGTGAGGTTGAAGAGATCACCCTCATCCTCAATCACCTTATCTGCAAGGAGTGCGATAGCTGCCTCTAGACCAAGAACATCGATGTCGAGGGCTGCACGTGAGCCGATGTAATAAATGCGCTCACGTAATTGAGCAGGGCAACTGCGTTGATTAGTACAGCGAATATCGACATCGCCCTCACTTATTGCTTTAAGGACCGAGCCGCACTCAGGACAATGAGTAGGCATCACAAATTTCTTCTCTGTACCGGTGCGCTTCTCGACCACTGGACCGAGAACCTCAGGAATGACATCCCCCGCTTTACGGATGATGACGGTGTCACCTATCAATACGCCTTTGCGTTCGATCTCTTCTTGGTTGTGGAGAGTTGCATTGGTGATTGTTGATCCAGCGACTTTGACCGGCTCCATATATGCAAATGGAGTGACGCGACCTGTGCGCCCAACGCTTACCTTGATATCAATAAGTTTTGTCGTCACTTCCTCTGGTGGGTACTTATACGCAATCGCCCACTTTGGTGCTCGAGATGTAAAGCCAAGTTTCTTCTGCTCTGCAATGGAGTCGACCTTAATCACAACTCCATCAATCTCGTGCTCTACATAGTGGCGATGCTCGTTGTAAAAATGAATAAAATCAATTACTTCTTGGCGCGTTCCGCAGACCTTAAAACGACTTGATGTGGGAAGACCGAGTTTCTTCAACTCTGCATAGGCATCAGATTGATTCTTAAATGCGAGACCGTCATTGGCGCCGACGCCGTGCACAACCACACTTAAAGGGCGAGAGGCAGTAACGCGTGGATCTTTCTGACGAAGCGAACCTGCCGCGGAGTTACGAGGGTTGGCAAAGAGCGCCTTACCTGCCTCTTCTAACTCTTCATTAAGTTGGTTAAATGCTTCAACAGGAAAGAAGACTTCGCCTCGGACTTCAATACGTGCTGGAATTTTCTTTCCAGTTAATTGATGGGGAAGGCCTTTGATCGTTTTGACATTGAGAGTGACATCTTCACCTGTCACGCCATTTCCGCGAGTGAGGCCGCGAATTAAGAGTCCGTTCTCATAGAGGAGGTTGATAGCCAATCCATCTACCTTCAACTCGCAGAGATATTGTGGAGATGGTGTCTCTTTCTCAACGCGATCGAACCAGGCGGTGAGCTCATCTTCATCAAAGACGTTATCCAGGCTCATCATCTTTTCGATGTGATCGTATTGCGTAAATGTCGTTGCAAATCCCCCACCGACTTTGAGAGATGGTGAGTCTGGCTCGAGAAGTTCGGGGTGCTCAGCCTCTAGCGCAGAGAGTTCTTTAAGCAGCTTATCGAATGCAGCATCAGTGATAGTAGGTGCATCAAGAACGTAGTACTTAAATTGATGGTCGCGAATCTCTTCTGTGAGCTCAGAGATGCGATGGCGCGCTGCAGAGAGATTGTTGCTCATGCTGTCTCACAGATAGTCGCCGATGCAACAACGCGATCGCCATCGTAAATCACCATCGCCTGGCCTGTTGCAAGACCTAAGAGTGGCTCATCGAGCTGAGCTGTGAGGAAACCGTTTTCATAAGAGTATTGAGCAGGAAGTGGTGCGCCATGTGCACGGACTTGAACAAAGCCGCGGTGAGTGCCAGCTGCAATATCTGGACCGCAGATAATTGTCTTCTCGCCTCGCATCGAAGTCACAGCTAAATCTTCTCGCGGACCTACGACAACAGTGTTGGTGACAGGCTCAATCTTCAATACAAATCGGGGGGATCCATCAGCGGTAGGAACGGTTAGGCCGAGACCTTTGCGCTGACCGATTGTGTATGTATAGGCACCTTTATGTGTTCCGAGAGTCTTGCCATCTTGATCGACAATGGGACCCTCTTCACTTCCCATGCGTTCGCGTAACCAGCCTGCGTTATCTCCTGATGGTACAAAGCAGATGTCATGGCTATCTGGCTTCTGTGCAACAGCCAGACCGCGCGCCTCTGCCTCTTTACGAATATCAACTTTCTCGCTATCGCCGAGAGGAAATATCGCACCTTTGATTTGATCGCGATTGAGGACTGCCAAAACATAAGATTGATCTTTGAGTGGATCGACCGCGCGATGAAGAGTCTTTCCTTCAGGAGTATCAACTGTGCGGGCGTAATGTCCCGTAATGACTCCATCGAAACCCATCTTCTGCGCGCGATCTAAGACCGCTGCAAACTTAATCTTCTCGTTGCAGCGCAGACATGGATTAGGTGTGCGACCTGCTTTGTACTCAGACATAAAGTTTTCGACCACGTTCTCATGAAAATCTTCTGCCATATCCCAGATATAGAAAGGGATTCCGATGACATCTGCTGCACGTCGTGCATCATGCGAATCTTCGATGGTGCAACATCCACGTGCACCACTGCGGTACTTCTGCGGATTTGATGAGAGTGCGAGGTGAACACCGATAACTTCATGGCCCGCATCGACTGCGCGAGCTGCAGCAACAGCAGAATCAACCCCACCTGACATTGCAGCAATAAGCTTCATCGTGCGCTCCTAGCGCGAGCAACTACCGATGGAAGAGCAGCAATTACCTTCTCAACATCGTTAATGGTTGAAGTGGCACCGAATGAGAATCGGAGAGTCGACATCACCGCATCATCATCGAGGCCCATCGCTTCAAGAACATGGCTTGGGCGATGTACGCCTGCGGTGCATGCAGCTCCTGTGGAGCACGAAATATCTTCACTATCGAGAAGCAGGAGCATCGTCTCGTTAAGAGTGCCAGGAATAGTGACGCTAGAGATGCCGGGGAGACGATCACTGGCGGCGCCATTGATCACGGCATCAGGAATCACATTATGAAGTGCACGCTCAAATGAGTGGCGCAACTCAGCAACATCTCCAGCTACATATCTGCTCTTCTCTACTGCAGTGGCGAGGGCGACGATGGATGGTGCGTTCACCGTTCCGCTACGAATCTCGCGCTCTTGTCCTCCGCCGTGCACGAGCGCAGGTATGTCAATTCCACGTTTTAGGACGAGCACACCAATACCGATAGGTCCGCCGACTTTGTGGCCACTGAGCGACATAGCAAAGAGGCCGAGATTTTTAAATGAAAGTGGTCGCTTCATCCACGACTGGATCGCATCTGAGTGCACCGGAATATCTCCTGCAATTGCAACAACATCAGCGATTGGTTGAATTACGCCAGTCTCGTTATTGCTATCCATGATTGAGATGAGTGCAATCTCATCTCCGCGATCGGCGACGAGAAGTCGTAGAGCATCGAGGCTAATGACGCCCTCTTTGGTTACTGGAATAGTGATGTGCTCTGCACCTTCATGACGCGCGAGCCATTGTGCAGGTTCGAGAACTGCTTGATGTTCGATAGCGCTAGTAATAATGACAGGGCGCGACTTCTCCGAGTTGCGCTGCCAGTAGAGACCTTTGATGGCAATGTTATTTGCCTCTGTGCCAGAAGCTGTAAAGATGATTTCGCTTGGAGCTGCGCCAACCGAGCGAGCAATCTGCTCTCGAGAGTCTTCAACATACTTTCGAACCGCACGACCATCTGCATGAAGCGATGATGCATTACCGATAATTGCCAGCGCACTAGACATCGCCTCAATTGCGGCAGGGTTCATCGGCGTAGTTGCCGCATGATCGAGGTAGATGCTCACGGAGAGCAGTCTAGATTGAAGTGAAGGCTTAAGCCTTCTGCGCCTTGACGCCCTCTGTTGCTGCAGGAAGTACAGCGAAGAGGTCGCCCACTACACCGAAATCAGCAATTTCAAAGAGTGGAGCTTCTGGGTCCTTATTGATGACAACGATTGTCTTAGAGGTCTGCATTCCAGCGCGGTGCTGGATTGCCCCTGAGATTCCGCAAGCAACATAGAGGGCTGGGCTGACAGTCTTTCCTGTCTGACCAACCTGATGTGAATGTGGATACCACCCTGCATCAGTTGCTGCACGAGATGCACCAACAGCTGCGCCTAGTGCATCTGCAAATCCTTCAACCGCTGCGAAGTTGCCATCGGTTCCGCGACCGCCAGAGACAACAATATTTGCCTCAGTGAGTTCGGGACGTCCACCCTTTACTGGTGGTTGAGATGATGTGACAGTTGAACGCTTGGCAGCATCTGCAATCGAGATGCTTTCATTGCTGACAGCTGGTGAGGAAGGTGAGAAATCTGCCGAAATTGAATTGGGGCGGATTGTGATGACAGGAATTCCGTGGCTTACAGCAGAGTGCACTGTTGTTGATCCACCAAATACCAACTGGGTTGCAACAGCACTTGCATCTACATCGACTGCATCGGTGATGATGCCTGACTCGAGAGCAACTGCAACACGTGCAGCAACCTCTTTACCAAATGCATGTGAAGCGACAAGCACTGCTGCCGCAGATTGTGACTGTGCAACCTGCGCAAGTGCATCAGCAGAAGCTGGAACTCCGTGTGTTGCAAAATCTGCAGACTCGAGAACGAGCACCTTTGCAATAGGACCTTGGTTTACAGTTGAAGCAAGTGCTGCACCTGCACCGGGAGCAGCAAGAACTACTGCTGTTACCTCACCAATGCGAGCGCCAGCTGTTGCCAACTCTGCCGTTGTCTTGGTCGCCTTGTCGCCTGAAAAATCAGCGAGAATCAATACTGTGCTCATATCAACTTCTTCTCTGCTAGGAAATTAACGAGGGCCGTTGCACCACTGCCATTCTCATCAGTGACTTTAACGCCGGCAGCGCGAGGTGGACGTGGGGTTGCATCCTTCACCTCTGACCATGCACTCGATGCCGCTACGCCAAGAGAGGCGAGATCTTTAAGATTAATTGTCTTCTTCTTCGCAGCCATGATGCCCTTAAAAGATGGGTAACGTGGTTCGTTGATCTTCTCGACAACGCTGACAACAACTGGAAAAGCTGCCTCAATCTGATCGACACCGGCCTCAGTTGTTCGTGTAATTGAAATCTTTGAAGCGGCTGGATCAACTGATACTGCGGAGGCAAATGTTGCCTGCGCCCAACCAAGTCGTGCACTGATCATCGCTGGTACGACGCTCATACGAGCATCAGTTGATTCAGTGCCACAGATAACGAGGTCATATCCACCATCGCTAATCACCTTTGCCAGCACTTGAGATGTCATGAGCGCATCACTACCTGCAAGCGCAGAATCAGTAATAAGAATTGCATCGTTGGCGCCCATCGAAAGCGCTTTGCGCACTGCATCGGTTGCGCGATCTGGACCCATAGAGATGACGGTGACTGTGTGTGGTGCATCCTCTCCCTCATTGCCGCCATGCGCCTCTGCGAGTGCAAGCGCCGCTTCCACTGCATATTCATCGAGATCATTGAGGACAGCATCGACGCTTTCGCGATCGAGTCGACCATTGACCATTGTCTTCTGCGCCCAAGAGTCGGGCACCTGCTTCACGCAGACAGCAATCTTCATAGGCGTGATGTTACTGATGGGTAGCCTCACTTACAACGATGAGGCTCATCTTTTTCTTGCAGTTTTTTTCAGTGAAATCGCCCTTTTTCACCGATCCTCCACGGCAGACTACCCCTATGCATCCCGCCGACCCCCGGACTCTCGGCGCCACCCTCACAGAAGGTGGCTGCAACTTTGCCATCTGGAGCAACGCCGCCGATGCTGTCGAGCTCTGCCTCTTCAATGAGGTCAATGGGAAGTTGGTGGAGACTCGCTTTGCCCTCTCCCATCGCAATGGTCCGATCTGGCATGGCTACCTCGCAGGAGTGCGTGCAGGTCAGCGTTATGGATATCGCATCTACGGTCCTTGGCAACCTGAATACGGCACACGCTTTAATGCAGCGAAGCTTCTGATTGATCCTTATACCCATCACCTCGACGGTGAAGTTCAGTATGTCCCTGAGATTTATTCGCACGTAACCGAAGATGGAAGCGGCGCAGGCGATACAAATGTTCGCGACGATCGCGATAGTGCTGGTTTTGTTCCCTACTCTGTTGTTACAGATCATCCCACTCGTGAAATTCATCGCCCACTCACATCGTGGACTTCAACTGTTATCTATGAAGCACATGTGCAGGGTCTCACTGCAAAGAACACTCGTATTCCAGAGAATGAACGTGGCACATATAAAGCTCTAGGACACGAGAGCACCATTGCTCATCTCCAACATCTCGGCGTGACGGCCCTTGAACTTCTTCCAATTCATTCGTATGTAACGGAGCCAGCAATCTGGCATCGCGGTAGAAAGAATCACTGGGGATATAACGCAATAGCATTCTCTGCTCCTCATGCTGAGTATGCATCGACCGACGATCCCGTAACAGAACTTCAGTGGTCAGTGGATCGACTCCATGAGGCAGGTATCGAGGTATATCTCGATGTCGTCTACAACCACACTGCAGAAGGTGGCGTGGGTGGACCAACTCTCTCTTTCAAAGGAATTGATAACAAGGCGTGGTATCGCCAAGATAATAATGGCCACTACGTTGATGTGACTGGTTGCGGTAACACACTTGCAGCAAGTAATCCGCACGCGGTGCGCCACATCATTGATTCACTTCGCTGGTGGGTAGAAGTTGTCGGCGTCGATGGTTTCCGCTTTGATCTTGCAACAGCGCTCTATACAAGTAATTCAGCTTTTAACTCTTCGCTGATGTCAGCGATTGAAGCAGACTCTGTATTGCGCAACTTTAAGATGATTGCAGAGCCATGGGATATCTCACGATATTCACTTGGAGATTTCCCTCATCCATGGCGGGAGTGGAACGATCGTTATCGCGACTCTGTGCGCCAATTCTGGCTCGGCGACTTAGCACGTGGATTTGGTGAAGGTGTATCGGATCTCGCATCCGGAATCAGTGGATCTTCTGACGTCTTTTACTATCGTGGACCAACCTCATCCATCAATTTTGTTACAGCACATGATGGCTTCTCACTCGCTGACTTAGTGATGTATTCACAGAAACATAATGAGCCAAATCAAGAAGATAATCGTGATGGATCCAACGATAACCGCACATGGAACCTTGGAGTCGAGGGTCCAACGACCGATCCTGTCATTAACAAGCTTCGCCACTCACTGAAGAAGTCAATCATGACAACGTTGATGCTCTCAGCTGGCGTTCCTATGATCACCATGGGCGATGAAATTTCACGAACTCAAAATGGTTCTAACAATGGATACTCGATGCCACGCGAGATGTTCCCAGGCATTCCTGACTCCCCTGAAACATTTATGGGTGGTTGGGCTAATAAGTGGGATCTCACTGAAGATGAGATTGATATGCGCGAAGCGGTTGCAGAGCTTGCACGTATTCGAAAGACATACCTTGCAGATATTGCAGCAGAGTTCTTTACTGGTCGCGTCGATCTCGGAACTCAAAGAAAAGATATTGCTTGGTTTAGCCTCGGTGGTCGTGAGATGACTGATGAGCATTGGGGTGATGGAGACAAGCGCAGCTTGACAGTATTTATCGATGCTGGACCTGATCGCGGTCTCCTTCTCCTTCTTAACTCATCAACTGAAGAGACTCTCTTTACATTGCCTGATTCAAAGTGGGGAACAAGTTATCGTCGCATCTTTGATGCAGCATCTCCCGTCACTCTCCATGAGCCACAGATTCAACTGCCAGAGGTGAAGGTCACCGTTGCACCTCATTGTGCTCAGGTGTGGCTCGTTACACGCCATTAATTGCAAGACTTTCGTACGCAGTACTAGGCGGTAAATCAGCTCACGCAATATATTTCACGGGTGTTAGCAATTATCGCTCCCGGTCAAGGTGCACAGACTCCAGGAATGCTCGCTCCCTGGATCGAAGATTCAGAGAATAAATCGCTTCTTATCGAGTGGTCTGATGCCATCGGCCTCGATCTCGTTCACCTCGGTGTTCATGCAGATGCTGAAGAGATTAAAGACACCGCAAATGCACAACCGCTTATCGTTGCTGCTGGTCTCTTAAGTTTTCGCTCACTGGGCATCGCAGGAAAGTTCTCTTATGTTGCAGGACACTCTGTCGGCGAAATTACTGCAGCAGCTATCGCAGGAGTAATCACTCCCCTTGATGCGATGAAACTCGTCCGCACCCGTGGAGTTGAGATGGCAAAGGCTGCAGCTCTTGCTCCTGCCGGAATGTCTGCTGTACTCGGCGGAGATCGCGAAGTCGTATTGAAGGCGATTGCAGATGCAGGGCTTGTTGCCGCCAATGACAATGGCGGTGGTCAAATCGTTGCTGCTGGTGATTTAAATGCACTCGCCTCCCTTGCCCCAGAAGGTGCACGTGTTCGTGCTCTAGCCGTAGCTGGCGCATTCCATACCTCTTATATGCAACCGGCAGTTGAGCCAATGCGCACCCTTGCTGCATCAATTGAAGTGAGAGATGCACAGGTGGGAGTCCTTTCTAATAAAGATGGAGCAGTGTTACGTAACGGTCGTGAGATTCTCGATCGTATCGTTTACCAAATTGCCAATCCTGTTCGCTGGGATCTCTGCATGACGGCACTTGCATCCGAAAGCGTGACAGGTGCGATTGAAGTTGCTCCCGCAGGAACTCTCGTAGGACTTATCAAGCGTGCAGTCCCAACGATTGAGCAGAGCGCACTGAAGTCATCAGTTGATGTTGATGCAGTCCGCGTATTCGCAGAATCTCATGGAGGTAAGTAAGTGAGCATCAAGAGCCGTCAGGGAAGTGAGAGTCAGATTCTCTCTGTTGGTGCTTACCGCCCCAAGCGCGTAGTGCCTAACTCTGAAATCGTCGACAAGATTGAATCCAACGATGAGTGGATTCAGCAACGCACAGGTATTGCCACTCGTCGCTTTGCAGATGAGAGCGAATCTCTTCTCGATATGGCGTGCTGGGCAGCAGAAGATGCGCTCAAGAAGGCAAAGCTCTCTATCGACGATATCGATACAGTCATCGTTGCAACAATTACCTTTCCTTTTCAGGCGCCATCTGCTGCGACTGCAATCTTGCAACGTCTTGGCAATCCAAAGGCTGCGGCTTTTGATATCAATGCGGCATGTGCTGGCTTCTGTTACGGCGTCTCTATGGCGCACGACTTCGTTAAAGCCGGAACTTCTAAGAAGGTTCTTGTGATTGGAGCAGAGAAGTTGACTGACTTCACCAATCCATTTGATCGTGCAACAGCATTTATCTTCGCAGATGGTGCAGGCGCCGTGATTATTGGTGAATCCAATGAGCCAGGAATCGGTCCCGTCGAATGGGGATCAGATGCAGATAACCGTGATGCGATTCTGATGAACCCTGCATGGACCGATGCGCGTAATTATGACGAGCAGAAGACACTTGAAGGAATTGTCTGGCCAAACATTGCACAAGAGGGGCAGAAGGTATTTCGTTGGGCAGTCTTCTCTGTGAGCAAGGCAGCACAGCGTGCTTTGGATGCTGCAGGTGTCACAGTCGATGATCTTGATGTCTTTATCCCTCATCAAGCAAACCTTCGCATCATCGAAACAATGGCAAAAGATATGAAGATGCCTTCAAGCGTCCTCATTGCAGATGACATTCGCTCCAACGGAAATACATCAGCAGCATCGATTCCACTTGCAATGGATGCTCTCCTTGAGAAGCACCCTGAGATGCACGGAAAACTCGCGCTGATTATCGGATATGGCGCAGGTCTCGTTTATGCGGGCCAGGTAGTCAAACTCCCACCAAAACCATAGAAATTTCTCTCAAACCACCGCAGGTACTAGGAAGTAGCGGAGATTTTCCGAGAGAATGCCGCTAGATAAGAGAAGAAAAGGAGCCAACAATGGCACTCGCATCAGCAGATGTACTCGCAGGACTCAAAGAGATCGTTGAAGAAGTAGCTGGTATTCCAGCAGCATCAATCGAGCTCGATAAGAACTTCACAGAAGATCTCGAAGTTGACTCACTCAGCATGGTTGAAGTTGTAGTCGCTTGCGAAGAGCG
>JBFYJI010000035.1:0-8092 GCA_041311505.1 Candidatus Nanopelagicales bacterium
CAAAGCTTGGCCAGGCTGCAGGAAGCAAGCCAATGGATCTCGTATTCCACGGTGGCTCAGGCTCACTTCTCTCAGAGATTCGTGACTCACTCGATTACGGCGTAGTAAAGATGAATATCGATACAGATACTCAGTATGCATTTACACGTCCAGTTGTAGATCACATCATGAAGAACTACGACGGCGTTCTTAAGATCGATGGCGAAATCGGTAATAAGAAGGCGTATGACCCACGCGCATGGGGCAAGCTTGCAGAGGCTGGTATCGCTGCTCGTGTTGCACTCGCTTGCGAAGATCTACGTTCAACCGGAACATCACTACTTAAGTAATTCATTTCAACGACGAGTCGGGGAGGCTTTAACCATGCCTGCATTAGTTCTACTGGGAGCACAGTGGGGTGATGAGGGCAAGGGTAAAGCTACCGACTTGCTCGGTGATCGCGTCGATTATGTAGTCCGCTATCAAGGCGGCAACAACGCAGGACACACAGTTGTAATCGGCGATCAGAAGTACGCGCTCCATCTTCTTCCATCAGGAATCCTTTCGCCAAATGTTGTGCCAGTTATTGCAAATGGTGTTGTCATTGATCCTGCTGTTCTCTTGCAAGAGATCAATGGACTGACAGAGCGCGGAATCGATTGCAGCAAGTTAGTGATCTCAACCAATGCTCACCTCATTACTCCGTATCACCGCACCATCGATAAAGTTTCAGAGCGCTTCTTAGGTAAGTCAAAGATCGGAACAACTGGTCGCGGAATCGGACCTGCATATGCAGATAAGATCAATCGCATCGGTATTCGAGTACAAGATCTCTTCGATCCATCTATCTTGCGTCAGAAGCTCGAAGGTGCACTTCGCGATAAGAATCAGATTCTTATCAAGGTCTTTAACCGTAAAGATATTTCAGTCGATGATGTCTTAGCCGAGTACCTCGAGTATGCAGAGATCTTGCGTCCATATGTTGCAGATACTGTTCTCCTTCTCGATGAAGCGCTCAAGGCAGGTAAGCGCGTACTTCTCGAAGGTTCACAAGGCACGCTTCTCGATGTCGATCACGGAACATATCCATTCGTGACATCTTCCAACCCAACTGCAGGCGGTGCTTGTACTGGCGCGGGAGTCGGACCTACAAAGATTGAACGTGTCATCGGAATCGTGAAGGCTTACACAACACGTGTGGGTTCTGGACCATTTCCTACCGAGCTCTTCGATGAAGATGGCGAGAAGCTCCGCACAATCGGTGGCGAAGTTGGTGTCACAACCGGTCGCGCTCGACGTTGTGGTTGGTATGACGCGCCTATCGCGCGTTATGCAGTGCGCGTGAATGGGCTTACAGATTTCTTCCTTACAAAGCTCGATGTCCTTACAGGCTGGGAGCAGATTCCTGTCTGTGTTGCATATGAGATCGATGGAAAGCGCGTTGAAGAACTTCCTTCATCACAGAGCGATTTCCACCACGCCAAGCCAATCTATGAGTATCTCCCAGGCTGGAAGGAAGATATCTCTGGCGCACGTTCTATCTCTGATCTTCCAAAGAACGCTCAGGATTACATCACCTTCCTTGAGAAGATCTCAGGTGCTCCTATGAGCGCTATTGGAGTTGGACCAGGTCGCGATCAGACAATTGTTGTTAAGGATTTCATCTAATCATCTGTGAAGGTAGGTAAGCGATGAGCGTATTAGCTAACCGTTATGCATCGAAGGAGATGCGTTCCATCTTCGCACCTGAGCAGAAGATCATCGCAGAACGCAGACTCTGGATCGCAGTTGCTCGCGCACAGTCACAACTCGGCCATCCAATTGATTCATCAGTCATTGCAGATTATGAGCGAGTTGTTGAGATAGTTGATTTCGATTCAATCGATGCACGTGAGAAGTCTCTGCGCCATGATGTAAAAGCTCGTATCGAAGAATTTAATGCTCTTGCAGGACATGAGGCTATCCACGCAGGCATGACAAGCCGCGATCTCACAGAAAATATTGAAGCGATGCAGATTCGCGATGGACTCAATATTGTTCGTGACAAAGTCGTAGCATTCCTTGCGCAGCTGGCAACAAGAGCAACCCAATATTCAGATCTACCAATCGCAGGTCGTTCACATAATGTGCCTGCACAGATCACAACACTTGGAAAGCGCTTTGCATCGGCAGCTGAAGAGCTTCTCTACGCATTTGAGCGCCTGGAGAGCCTCCAAGGCCGTTATCCAATGCGCGGAATCAAAGGCCCAGTTGGCACAGCTCAGGATTCTATTGATCTATTGGGGTCAGTTGAGAGCCACCAGAAACTTGAGAAGTTGATTGCAGCTGAACTTGGGTTCGATCGAATCCTTGATTCCACAGGTCAGATATATCCACGCTCTTTAGATTACGAAGTACTAACAACTCTTGTTCAACTTTCGGCTGCACCTTCATCTCTCGCTACATCCATCCGATTGATGGCTGGTGCAGAGCTCGTCACTGAAGGATTCAAAGAGGGCCAGGTTGGCTCATCTGCAATGCCGCATAAGATGAATACTCGCTCCTGTGAGCGCGTGAATGGCCTCGCAGTTGTTCTTCGTGGCTATGCATCGATGGTCTCAGAGCTTGCAGGCAATCAGTGGAACGAAGGTGATGTCTCATGCAGCGTTGTACGTCGCGTTGCCATCGCTGATGCTTTCTACGCTATTGATGGCCTTCTTGAAACGATGCTCACTGTTATCAAAGAGTTTGGTGCATTCCCTGCAGTCATAGCAGGGGAGATTGATCGTTATCTTCCTTTCTTGGCGACAACAAAGATTTTGATGGCCGTGGTAAAGGCTGGAGTCGGTCGCGAAGTTGCTCATGAAGTGATCAAGGAGCACTCCGTAGCATCAGCACTTGCGATGCGTGAAGGTGGCGAAAACACACTTCTCCAGAAGCTCGCAGATGATTCACGAATCCCATTTGATCGTGCAGCACTCGATGCTCTTGTGGGGAGCCCACTTGATTTCGCAGGTGGTGCATCTGGCCAGGTTGCAGCTGTTGTCGCTCGCGTAGAGGCGATTATTTCTCGCTTCCCTGATGCAGCACGCTACACACCTGGCAGCATTCGCTAACCCCCACCCATGCGCGATCCCCAGGTACTCGCTGAAGTTAAAGCGACGCTCGCACTTCTAGCAGAGAAATTTCCAGGCAAAGCTATCGAGGTTCGGATTCCTCCCTATGCTGCGATTCAATGTGGTGATGGTCCCCGTCATACGAGGGGCACTCCTCCCAACGTTATAGAGATGGATGCGCAGACCTGGCTCAATCTCGCCGACGGAAATGCCACGTGGAGCGAAGAGCGTGAGGCCGGGCGCATAATGGCTTCAGGAAGTCGCGCAGATTTAACACACTTACTTCCATTGAGGAGCCATACTTAACCGCTCGAATTTCTAGAAATCGTTGAAGAGGTTAGATGATGGCAAGTAAGTCAAAGCAGGTTAAGGCTCAGCAGGGCAAGAAGGATGCGCGCCTTAAGTATTGGTTGATTGCAATCCCATCTCTGGCATTCTTCATCAAGCTCATCATCATGAGCAATATAACCCCCGTCATCAACTATGCAGGAAGCCTCCAAGGTGGTGGATGGCTCGGCGCCGATGGCGAGAATTACCTTAACGCGATGGGCGGTCTCCTCACAGGCGGTTTTGCCTCAACAGAGCACTTACTCAATTACTGGCCAGCTGGATATCCACTTCTTCTGTGGGGACTTTCAAAGATCTCTCTCTCACATCTGCTCTGGCTTATCTCACTCTCACAGAGCGCCTTCTACGGCTATGCAAGTTATTACTTCGTCAACCAATTGAAGAGCACAAAGCTCAAGCCTTACCTCTTCACTATCGCACTTATCTTGGCGGCAAATCCAACTCTCTCACTCAGCTCACTCGCCGTGGGTTATGAGAGCCCAATCGCTGCATGTATGTTGATGGTTACTGGACTCATTGTTAAGTCACAGATGAATGAAGTAGATCGTAGATTCTGGATTCGAGTCGGAGCAGTGGGATTCTTCTTTGCACTCGCGGCATTTATGCAGCCACGTTGGATTCTTACAACTCTCATCGTTGCAGTTATCTGGGCACTTGCTCATAAGAGCAGAAAGAACCAAGCGCTGATTCTCGTTGGCGTTCTCGCGATCATGGCGATTGCACCTATTACATTAATTGCACGTAACAACGCAGCAGGACAGGGATCAGTTATCTCAACAAACCTCGGTGTCACCATGCGCATCGGCGCCGGTGATGAGACTCAAGGTGGGTATGCACATACTGGTCCTGATGTTCCTTGCGATCCGGTACCACCTGCAACAACTGTTACCGATAACGATGTCGTGAAGTGTGTTATCAAGTGGTATGCAGGACATCCAGTGAAAGCCGTAAAGCTCTTCATCAATAAAGGATTCTTCTACTGGTCTCCATGGTCAGGTCCTATCGTCAACGGCACGATGGCTCGTAATCCATGGCTTAAGATCGATCCGATCCTCAATATCGCCAAGGGAAGCCAGCAAGGCCACGACCTCGTCTATGGCGCCTTTGGAAAGTTCCTCTCTTGGGTATGGATGCTCGCCTGCATTAGCCTCTTCTTTATCGGCTTCTTCTGGCTCCGCTCCTTTAAGGGCGTGTATTCAACCCTCGCCTGGCTCGCCTTCACCCCGGTCGTTGCCTCATGGCTGGTCGGTATGGGCACGATCGGTGACCACCGATTCCGCCTCCCAACGATGTCCTTAAGCCTCGCCCTCCAGGTCATTGGCTACTTCGCCCTCCGCCACAGGGTCAAGACAGGCTCATTTAGGGTCGCTGCCGAGGGTTAAGCGCCCTACTTTGGTGGGCAGGCTCGACTCGCGATAACCTACCCCCCTGATAGAGAGCTAGATTTGATGAGGAGGTCACGCCCATGGGTCGCGGCCGTGCAAAAGCAAAGCAGACAAAAGTCGCTCGAGATTTGAAGTACAACTCCCAAGAGATGGATATTGAGCGTCTCGCCAAGGAGCTTCATAGCGATGCGCCTCTCCAGCCTGAGCAGGATGATGACGATCCTTTCGCTGAGGGCAATTACATCCCTCGCGCTTAACTCTTCGCTCTCATGAGCTCATCACTTGCAACACCATATGTCGCATCACTGCGAATCTTTGAGCCACTCTCTGCATTTCCGGCAGCTGATCGATTGCGCTGGCAAGAGATTTCTGCCGATCGAGATACTCGCGCGGAAGAGCAAGCGCTCGCACTGAAGAGATTGGTTGCACCTGAGTCGCCAGCACTTCGACCAGATGGTGTTCACATCCTAGATAGTGATGGAGTTCGATATGTATCACCATGGTCAACTGCTGCTCGCTCCTGGTCTGCGCTAGAAACATTTAAAGAGTCGATGCCATCAACTGCAGTTCCACTCTTTATTCCTCCCGCTCTTGAAGAGGTGATTACTTCAGGAATGGAATCGATGGAGGATCGAGTTCCACATATCCTTACTGAGACTTGGATGGTTCCACCTCGATGGCTCGCGCTCTTTACGCCTGAAGAACGAGTGCGCGGTTATAGAGATGGCGTTGCATTTTCTTATGCGCGGACAGAGATTGCACTTGCGGTTGAGCGAGCAGAGAAGTCACATGAAATTGTTCTTCAATCATTTGGTCAAGGAATTGTTGAACAAGAGATTGAAGAGTTACTTGAGTGGCTCGAACTCTTCCATCCACAATCGATCGTCGAGATTGATTACGGAGGGCTTGCGAGCTATCTCGACTACACACTCAAGGAGTCCGGCCTAGCAGGTATCGAGGATGATGGATCGATTGAGGATGTCATCTTCAGCCTCGCTGGACTTGCTGCCAATGATGGAGCAGTCGCGGGAGAGGGATACAGCCGCCTCGTAAGCCGTTGGCGCCCTGTTCAGGCTCTCGAATCAGCGATGTAACTCTGAAAATCTCTGCTCTGATATTGCCAAGAGACCCCTTTCTCCCCGATACTTCCCGACATAACGGAGCAATTCGGACATACGAGAGGTGAGGTGGCGCTGTGATGAACCGTATCCCTGAAGCCGAGACCCTCCTTACTCCTCGCGAGGTCGCCGATCTCTTCGGTGTTGACCCTAAGACCGTCACTCGTTGGGCGAAGGCAGGAAAGCTCACCTCAATCCGCACTTTGGGTGGCCATCGCCGTTATCGCAAATCTGAAGTCGATGAACTTCGCGCAAATTATTTCAAGAGCCAGAGCTAATCACCTTCCATGAGCTATTCGATTCCTCAATTCGCCCTGCTCGGATTTCTTACATTCGTCGCAGTGGGAGTTATTACTCCGCAGATTAGAAAAGTCGCTCTCCACTTCAACGCAGTGGATGCACCCAATCTTGAGCGAAAAGTTCAGAAGGAGCCAGTTCCTTATCTCGGCGGAGTTGCGATTGCTATTGGAGTTGTCGCAGCATCATACGGATCACTTCTTGTTGTTGATTTCTCGTGGCAGACAATTCGCTTAGCCAGCACCGTTCTTGTTCCTGCTATTGCAATGAGTGCGATGGGGCTCTGGGACGATCTTCGTGGATTACAACCATGGCCTCGACTCATCGCTCAGACATTTACTGGTATTGCAGTCTCAACAATCTTGATTCTGACAGATACAAGTGGAGTTGCATTCGGCAACACTCTTCTTAATTACGTTGTGACAACTATCTGGATTGTTGGCGTATGTAACTCAATTAACTTCTTTGATAATCACGATGGTGGAGCTGCTGGCACCGTCGCAGTCATCACCTTCTTTACATTCTTTATCGCCTTTGATCGCCAGCAAGTATTGGTGAGCGCTCTGGCGATTGTAACTGCGGGAGCTACTGCTGGATTCCTTATCTGGAACCGCCACCCAGCGAAGATTTATATGGGAGATGCAGGTTCCCTCTTCCTCGGAATTGTGATCTCAGTGCTCACTATCCGCCTTAGCCCAGGAGTTGTCCCGACATATAAATCACTAGCAATACCCGTGCTCTTGATGGCTGTGCCTATCCTCGATACGACTGTGGCAGTTATTTCACGCCTCTATCGCGGTATTTCGCCATTTCAAGGCGGTCGTGATCATCTCTCCCATCGATTGATGAGAGTGGGTCTCCACCGAAAGTCGACTGCAATCACACTCTGGTCTATGGCAGCTTTCTATGCAGGCCTTGCAGTCGCTCTCTATACATGGCCTGATACCCATGGAAATCTCATCCTCATTATTGCCGCGATTACATGGGTTCTTAAGCTCATTGCATTCCTTCGAATTCCTTCAGAGGGGTAAACTAAAACCATGGCTAATACACCTGCTGACGATATGAAGGCGAAGATGCTCGCCGCCCTTGAAGCGAAGAAGAATAAGAAGGGCGCACCTGGAACTCAGAACCATGCCGAGAGCGGTTCAAAGATCAAGGGTGGTCAGCGCTCTGGTGGAGCTCCTCAGGTGCAGCGTAAGGCTGGCCCTTCTGGCTCTGGCTCTGCTGGCTAAGCACACATCTATTGATCGTGGAATTTCTTCTCGAGATTCGCGTACGACCAAACTCATCACGAAATAAAGTTGGCGGAAGCGTTGGCGAACCTCCACGGTTAGTCGTTGCAGTTCAAGCACCTGCAGTTGATGGAAAAGCTAATCAAGCTGTTATTAAAGAGTTAGCTGCCGCATTTGATTTACGCGCCCGTGACTTCACCATTGTTTTTGGTGAATTGGGCAGAGATAAGAGACTTCTAGTAAGAGGCGATAAAAAAACTCTCCAAGCAAAGCTTGAAGAGTTGATGGGCGTTAATCCCACTTTGTTGTAAATATTTCGAAGAGTGGCTCGGGACAGGATCGAACTGTCGACCTCACGATTTTCAGTCGCGCGCTCGTACCAACTGAGCTACCGAGCCATTATTTAGTTTTGTAAAAGAAGGAAGAGTGTGTGGACACTCTTCCTTCTAGCGACCCGGACGGGACTTGAACCCGCGACCTCCGCCGTGACAGGGCGGCGCGCTAACCAACTGCGCTACCGGGCCTTGATACATCAAGACCTGATCTACTTCTTAAACCTACTGGCCGAGGCCGATAGATCCGTGCCCCCAACGGGATTCGAACCCGTGTTACCGCCGTGAAAGGGCGATGTCCTA
>JBFYJI010000011.1:0-29568 GCA_041311505.1 Candidatus Nanopelagicales bacterium
GCTTCAGGTTCTACCGTTGCAATCTCACTCTCAATGCTCCTCTTCTCGCAACTTTCAAGCACCAAGGGCCTTGGCCCTATCGGAGCAATCGGAATTGTCGCCTCAATGTTTACGATTCTTACATTCTTGCCAGCTGCTCTCGTCCTCTTCGGCCGATGGATCTTCTGGCCACGTAAGCCTCGCAATGATGGTGATGATCACGTCTTAAGCGGACCATGGTCAAAGGTTGCAAATGCAATTGGCCGCAACCCACGTAAGTCTTGGATTGTCACAGGTGTAATTCTCATTGCACTTGCATTTACATCGACCACTCTTAAAGCAGATGGCCTTGGAACCGTCGATACCTTCACAAAGAAGACTGAATCTGTTGTGGGACAAGAACTTCTTATGAAGCACTTCCCTGGAGGAGAAGGCGACCCAACTCAGATCGTTGTAACCCAGGGTAAGGCAGATGCAGTAATTGCGGCAGTCTCTGCTGTAAAGGGTGTCTCTGAGGTCTCCTACAACGTCGATCCTATGACTCAGAACGTGAAGGTTGTTGATGGAAAGGTCATCCTCAATGCGATTCTGGATCAAGCTCCCGATAGCGTTGAGGCCGGCAAGTACATCACTCCTATTCGCGAAGCAGCAAAGAGCGCAGATTCATCTGCACTAGTGGGTGGAACATCAGCTGTCTACTTCGATGTTCGTACCGCAAATAGCCACGACAATAAGACGATCATCCCGATCATCTTGCTGGTTATTACAATCATTCTTGGTCTCTTACTGCGAAGCATTCTGAGCGCTGTTCTACTTCTCGGAACAGTTGTTCTCTCATACTTTGCAACTCTGGGTGCGTGTGCTCTTGTCTTCAACCACATCTTCAAATTCCCTGGTGGAGATAACTCCTTCCCACTCTTTGCATTTATCTTCCTTGTTGCACTAGGTATCGATTACAACATCTTCTTGATGACTCGAGTGCGTGAAGAATCTGCAAAGATCGGCACTCGCGCAGGTGTTATCAAGGGTGTAACTGTGACCGGTGCAGTCATTACATCTGCAGGTGTTGTTCTTGCAGCAACATTTGCAGTTCTAGGATTACTCCCACTAGTCCCACTTGCAGAGCTTGGCTTTGCTGTGGCCTTTGGTGTTCTTCTTGATACGTTGATTGTTCGCACAATCTTGGTTCCGGCTCTCGTTCATGAGATCGGTCCAAAGGTGTGGTGGCCTTCAAAGCTTCAAAAGAGCGAGTAATGAGTTCAGTTGTCATCGGTGCTGGTTTAGCGGGCATCAGCGCTGCTCTCACCCTGCAAGAAGCAGGTGAAGATGTCGAACTCTTTGAGGCATCTGATGCAGTAGGTGGGCGAGTCCGATCTGATTACGTCGATGGCTACATTCTCGACCGTGGCTTCCAGCTCATCAATACCGGCTATCCAGAGCTCAAACGCCTTGGGGTCATCCGTGAGATCGATTTCCGAAAGGCTCCACGAAGCATCGATGTTGCGACTCCATTTGGAGTCTCGACTATCGGCGACCCACGAGAGCATCTACTCAGTGGACTTCGTTCGCCACTGGGATCACTCGGGGAGAAGATTGCGCTCCTTAAGTTTCTGCGTGAGCCAGCCAATAGCGCCATCACTCTCAGAGATGCGCTACTGGCCTCCGGTACTGGAGACCTCTATGAGAATCTTCTCAAGCCTTTCTTGCGAGGTGTATTTCTTACCGAACTCGAAAAGATAGACAGTTCGTATGGTCGCGAGATCATTAAGAGCTTCATACGTGGAGATTCAGGTCTACCCGCAGCGGGTGCAGGAACTCTCTCAGAGGCTCTTGCGGCGCGTGTAGAGAATATTCACCTCAGTGCTCAGATTGATTCGCTCGAACAATTTGCAGGCAAGAAGATTATTGTTGCTACTGATCACAAGAGCGCAGCACGTCTACTCGGTATCGGTGATGGATATACATCAACAGATAGCGTGACGTGGTATCACAGTCTTCCTGCGGGCTTGATCACAACACCGCGACTGAGAGTTTCAAGTGTTGAGAGCCCTATCGTCAACACCATTGCAATCAGCAATATGGTCAATGAGTACGCCCCTGAAGGTAGGACTCTTCTCTCAACCACTTCAATCGGCAGCGTGAGTGATAGTGAGATCGTTGCAGAGCTGGCAAAGTTCTGGGGAGTTGAAAGTAGCGGCTTCACTTTGGTCAAGCGTTATGAAATTAAGAGCTCTCTGCCGATCTTTGCAACAGGTAATTTTGCTGCAACATCTGCACATGTGATTGGAGATGTCTTCCGCGCTGGTGATTACCTCACCTCGGGCTCACAGAACGGTGCTTTACTTTCTGGCCGTCTAGCGGCTCTCGAGTCACTCGCTTACTAGAGCGCTGAGTGCATTGGTGATGTGTGGATAATCCCACTCAAAACCAGCTTCACTTAACGCTGCAGGGATTACCTTCTTTGATCCAAGGATCTCTGTAGAGAAGCCACCTAAAGCTATCTTGAGTGCAATAGCAGGAGCTGGAAAGAGTGCTGGGCGATGCATTGCACGAGCAAGTGCTGATGTGAACTCTTGATTTGTTACAGGATTGGGAGAGGTGAGATTCACCGGCCCTGAAATATCTCCTTCAAGCATAAAGGTGATTGCGCGAATGAGATCATGAAGAGTAATCCACGACCACCACTGCTTACCGTTACCCATCTTGCCGCCGAGTCCAAATCGGAAGAGAGGGAGCATCTTGCCGAGTGCTCCACCGGTTGGATCAAGCACAAGACCGGTGCGAATCTTTACTGTTCGAGTGTTCTGCGCAAGGTCTGCGGCAGCTTCCCATTCGCGACAGACAGCTGCGAGGAAGTCATCTCCACACTTATCGCTCTCAACAACAGCACGGTTACCTGATTCACCATACCAACCGATTGCGCTGGCAGAGATGAAAACTTGAGGTGCGAGTTCAGTGACTGCATGTGCGATAGCGGTTGTGCCGAGTAGGCGAGAGTTGAGAATCTCTGCCTTGTACTTCTTATTCCAGCGGCGATCGCCAACCCCAGCACCTGCAAGATGAATAATTGCATCGACGCCACGTAGCGGTTCGAGATCTACAAAACCAGTCTTTGGATCCCACTGCACTTCATCAGGGGAGACGGGTGCGCGACGAACGAGTCGTTGAATGGTGTGGCCTTCGCTCTTGAGGTGACCCACAAGCGCTGAACCAATAAGACCAGAGGCACCGGTAATGGCGATGCGCTGAGGCGTACTCAAATTAGAGACCTAAATCTGCTTCGAATGCTCCACCTTCGAGGCGCTCCTTCAGCGTCACCAAGAAGCGGGCAGCATCTGCGCCATCGACAACTCGATGATCATAAGAGAGGCCGAGGTAGACCATTGAGCGGATAGCGATTGTCTCGCCACCATCTTCACCCTTAACAACCATTGGGCGCTTCACAACTGCGCCGAGTCCAAGGATTGCAACCTGTGGCTGATTAATGATTGGTGTGTCGAAGAGGGCGCCGCGTGAACCTGTATTGGTGAGTGTAAATGTTCCACCGCCGAGCTCATCTGGTGTGACCTTGTTGTCGCGTGTACGTGCTGCAAGATCTGCAATCTTGCGTGCAACGCCGCCCATATTGAGATCGCCAGCATTATGGATCACGGGCACGAGAAGACCGCGCTCTGTATCTACAGCAATACCAAGATGCTCTGCGCCATGGTAAACAATCTGATCACCTTCAACAGATGAGTTGAGTACAGGATGTTGCTTCAGCGCTTCGCATGTTGCAACTGCAAAGAATGGAAGGAATGAGAGCTTGACACCCTCACGTGCCTCAAAACCAGCCTTTGCGCGATCGCGAAGACGTGCAATCTTTGTAACGTCAACCTCAATCACTGTTGTGAGCTGTGCTGAAACTTGAAGTGACTCAACCATGCGAGCTGCAATCACCTTACGAAGACGTGACATTGTCACTGTCGTTCCGCGAAGTGGTGATGCTGCAACTGGTGCAGGCGCCGCAGCACGTGATGCTTGAGGAGCTGCAGGTGCTGATGGCGCTGAAGCCGGTGCGCTCTTGGGAGCCGCTGCCTCAACATCCTCACGACGAATACGTCCTCCGACACCGGTTCCGCGCACTGATGCAAGGTTTACGCCGAGATCATTAGCGAGCTTGCGAACGATTGGAGTCACATATGCATCTGCTGGCTGTGAAACTGGAGCAGCAGGTGCGACAGGTGCTGGTGGTGTCACTGATGCTGCAACAACAGGAGCTGCAGGTGCTGGCGGTGGAGTAACAGGAGCTGCAGCTACTGGAGCTGGTGATGCTGGCGCTGCAGGAGCTGCTGCGCCATTTGCAGAACCGATAAGTGCAAGGCGAGCCCCCACTGGGACAGTTGTATCCACAGGAACATCGATTGCAAGGAGTGTTCCTGCAACAGGTGAGGGGATCTCTGTGTCGACCTTATCTGTTGAAACTTCGAGAAGAGCTTCATCTACAGCAACTGAATCGCCAACGTTCTTAAGCCATCGAGTAACAGTTCCTTCTGATACTGATTCACCGAGAGCGGGCATTGTGATGACAGTTCCACTAGATGATGCTGCTGGAGCAGCTGGTGTAGCAACCGGAGCTGGAGTTTCAACCGCAACGACCGGTGTCACTGGCTGAGCTGGAACCTCTGCCACGGGAGTGGATATCACGGGCTCGGACACTGCTGGTGCAGCACTTGCCGCAGAACCATCTTCAATGATTGCAAGCTCTGCTCCAACTGGAACAGTCTGATCAACGCCAACAACGATTTTGCCCAATACACCAGCAACTGGTGATGGAATCTCTGTATCAACCTTGTCCGTTGAAACCTCGAGGAGTGGCTCATCCATTGCAACATGATCGCCCTCGGCTTTGAGCCAACGAGTAACAGTTCCTTCGCTCACAGATTCACCAAGTGCTGGCATCGTTACTGAAAATGACATTGTTTCTCTCCTCTATTAACCGTGTGCGTGTAGTGGCTTGCCGGCAAGTGCAAGGTGCGCTTCGCCCATGGCTTCAGACATTGTTGGGTGTGCATGGATGAGAGGTGCTACATCATCTGCAGTCGCCTCCCAGTTAAAGATAAGTTGTGCTTCGGCTAGAAGTTCACCAACGCGAGCACCGACCATATGGATTCCGAGTACTGGACCATTCTTCTCTGCAACGAGTTTGATAGATCCTGCTGTCTTAAGAATCTGCGCCTTACCGTTACCTGCGAGGTTGTAATCGACTTCAACAACGTCATAACCACGCTCTTTAGCTACCTTTGTAGATAGACCAACAGATGCAACCTCAGGCTCTGAGTATGTAACACGAGGAACCCCGTCATAGTTGATTGGGCGAGGATTAAGTCCTGCGATCGTCTCTGCAACAAGGATTCCTTCCTGGAAACCAACATGTGCAAGTTGAAGAGTAGGGATGATGTCACCAACTGCAAAGATGCCGGGAACATTGGTGCGGCAATGGTCATCGACCAAGATATATCCGCGATCCATTGCGATACCAGCTTCCTGGTATCCGATTCCATCTGTCACTGGACCGCGTCCAATCGAGACGAGAAGAACATCGGCTGTGAATTCGCGACCATCTTCAAGAGTCACGGTGACTGAATCAGGGTTGACGCGATGAGACTTAAACTTGATTCCGAGTTCGAAGTTGATGCCGCGCTTGCGGAATGCGCGCTCAAGAAGCTTGGATGAAGATTCATCCTCCAGTGGCACGAGGTGGTTAAGGCCTTCGATGATTGTGACATCGACACCGAATGACTTCCAGACAGAAGCAAACTCACAACCGATTACGCCGCCACCGAGAACAATGGCGCTCTTTGGGATATATCCAAGGCTTGTTCCGTGATCAGATGTGATGACGCGTTGACCGTCGATATCGAGACCAGGAATTGTCTTTGCATAAGAACCTGTTGCCAGAACAATGTTCTTGCCGGTGTATTGCTGACCGTTGACCTCAATTGTGTTGTTATTGACGAGGCGACCCTTGCCTTCGATATATGTCACGTTACGAGACTTGATCAAACCTTGAAGGCCCTTATAGAGACCGGCGATGACGCCATCCTTATAAGAATTGACGCCATTGATATCGATGGAGTTGAGGGTTGCATTGACACCGAAGATATGAGACTCGCGAGCGCTATCTGCAACCTCACCTGCGTGAAGGAGCGCCTTAGTTGGAATACATCCACGGTGGAGACATGTGCCGCCGACCTTGTCCTGCTCGATGAGAGCTACCGATAGACCGAGCTGTGAACCTCGAAGGGCTGCCGCGTATCCGCCGCTACCGCCACCTAAGATGACAAGATCAAAATTCGACATAGTGCAACTCCTAACGCAGGCGGTTCAACGCCCCTATCTTGCCAGCCTTAGGCGGGTATGACTAACCCGAATGGAGTTTCGTGCCTCACTACTCGGCGGCAGCGATGCCCATCTCAACTAGTGAGCGGAATGCCACTCCAGTACCGCCCACAGGGGTGTAGCCATGTGGCTCGCTGTCGTTATAGGCAGGTCCTGCGATATCGAGGTGGAGCCAAGGGAGGTCATCTGAAACAAACTCCTTGAGGAAGAGGCCAGCGACCAACATTCCGCCCATGCGCTCTCCCATATTGGCGATATCGGCGATTGGGGAGTCAAGTGTGGGACGGAGCTCGGCTGGAAGTGGCATTGGCCAGAAGGATTCTCCTGAGATCTTGGTGATCTCCATGAAGTGTGCTGAGAACTCATCATTATTTGTCATCACTGCGCTCGTGCGCTTTCCGAGTGCAACGACTTGATGTCCTGTAAGAGTTGCAACGTCGATGATGGCATCGAGATCGCCAGCTTCTTGTGCCTTCACAAGTGCGTCACCGAGAACAAGGCGACCCTCTGCATCTGGGTTGATAACCTCAACAGTCTTTCCGCCATAAATGGTGATGACATCCGAAGGACGGGTTGCATGATCGCTGACCATATTCTCTGCTAGCGGAGCCCATGCCTCGATCGCAACAGGTACCTTCAGAATCGCAAGTGCAATAGTTGCAGCACATACTGCAGCAGCTCCTGACATATCTGACTTCATCGCCTCCATGCCGAGAGCGGGCTTGAGTGCAAGACCGCCAGTGTCGAAGGTAATTCCTTTGCCAACGTATGCATACTTCTTCTTCGCCTTAGTACCCTTTGGCGTGTAAGAGATATTGAAGAGGCGCGGTGGATTTGCAGAACCCTGTCCCACTCCGATAATTCCTCCGAAGCCCTTTGACTTCAATTGTGAATCTGTAAATGTATTAACTTTCAATCCGATTGAAGCGCCACCCGCCTCTTTCACTGCATCGCTGACCATTGAGCAGAAAGATGCGGGTGTGAGATGGCTAGGGGGAGTATTAATGAGATCGCGAACAAGATTGGTGTACTTGGCAATCACATCGGCATGGTGAGCAATTGCCTTCGCCTCTGCGCCATTGACCAATGCTGTGTGTACGGTGATGTTTTTCAGTGGGTTCTTAAACGATCCCTTAGATGAATTTCTAAATTGGTTAAAGAGGTAGCTTCCAAGCCCTGCACCCTCGGCGATCGCTTTGATAGATGCTGGAGATGAGGCAGGTAATGAGAATGTTGCACTCGTATGTCCACCCAATGAGCGAGCGGCAGCGCCTGCGGCGCGTCGAAGAGTCTCATCGCTATAGACGCTGGCAGCTTTGCCGAGTCCCGTGAATACAAGAAGTCGTGTTGTGGCTCCCGGAATGCGAATGACCTCATCGGCCTTTCCGGTCGCACCCATATCGTTGAGCGTTGCGATGAGCGCCTTTGCATCAAGAGCAACATCGCCAGACTCGATCTGGAGAGCCCCTTTGCCAGATTTGTAGGCCAGACCTACAACTAGAACCTCATCCTTGATGATTCCATCTGAAACCTTGATGCTCGACATGGCGCTCCTTTGCTGATGCTTCATCGACTTGAATGCGGGGTAAGTGTAAGTTCTCCACGTGAAAAACTCACCATTGCACCAGAAGCACATTGACCTCAATGCCAAGATGGCCGATTTCGGCGGATGGCTGATGCCGATCGAGTACCCAGGAGCTGGCGTTCTCGCCGAACATACTGCGGTACGTGAACGTGTAGGACTCTTCGATGTCTCTCACTTAGGAAAGGCTTCAGTCATTGGTGAAGGAGCTCTCGACTTTCTCAATACCCAGGTCACAAATGACCTCAATCGCATCACAGATGGTCAAGCTCAATACACGATGCTCTGCAATGAGGCCGGGGGAGTCATTGATGACCTCATCATCTATCGCAACTCAAGCGATGACCTCTTCCTCATTCCCAACGCAGCAAATACATCGACTGTTGTTGATGTCATCTCTTCCGCTGCGCCTGCAGAGGTAGCCATAAAGAACCTCCATGAAGAGTACGCGGTACTGGCGCTCCAAGGTCCGAAGGCTGCTGCAGTGATCGAATCTCTAGGCGTTACTCCCACTATGGATTACATGGCTTTTGCTCATGTAACGATTGCAGGATGTGATGTCATTCTCTGTCGTACCGGGTACACAGGCGAACATGGTTTTGAACTTGTACCCCGATCGAGCGATGCTTCAACCGTCTGGGATGCGCTTGTTAAGGCAATGTCTCCATTTAATGGATTGATCTGCGGCTTAGGCGCGCGCGATACATTGCGCACAGAGATGGGCTATCCACTTCATGGCCATGAGCTTTCACTCGATATCACTCCAGTGCAAGCTGGCTCCACATGGGCTGTTGGATGGAAGAAAGAGCGCTTGATTGGATCTGATGTTCTTCGTCAAGAGAAAGCTGATGGCCCAGCGCGAGTACTCCGCGGCCTTCAATCACTGGATCGTGGAATCCCTCGAGCAGGCATGGATGTGAAGAACGCGGAGGGCGCAGTAGTAGGCGTCGTTACCAGTGGAACATTCTCGCCATCACTCAAGAAGGGCATCGCATTAGCTCTGGTGAAGCCTGAGTTTGGAGTTGGTTCTCAATTGATCATCGATGTTCGTGGGCGAGATAGCGCAGCTGAAGTTGTTCAGCTACCTATGGTCGAGTCACACGTTCGTTAATTTCGAGAATTCACTCGCTGGCAGAAATGCTGCCTTTGTTCTCGCTCTACGAAGGGCGTTGAGGACAGGTTTTCCTGCAATCGCAACCAAGGCTGCGGTAATGGTTGCTCGCGGAATATCCCACGCTAGTGCTGAGATGAAGTGATAGCTCACGAAGTGAGAGATATTTGTGGAGAGATCAGCACCTGGTATGTAGGAGAGCTCTGTTCCACTTCCCAGCGACCATGGCCAAAATTGTAGATCCATCAAGATGCCAAAGAGCTCTGCTGCACATACTCCGTAGATAACGAGGAGAGCAATCTCGCCCTTGCCGCGAACTCTCGAAGGAATAATTGCAACTCCACTTCCAATAATTGCAGCAGCAAATACTTGATAGCCAAGCCATGGCCCAACTCCACCAGTGAGGAGGGCTGACAAGAACATACTTGAGGCGCCGAGCATAAATCCGAAGATCGGACCCATTACACGAGCGGCAAGGATGAGTGCAAACCACATGGGTTCAATTCCGATAGCACCTATTCCAAGTGGTCGCAGGGCTGCAACGAGTGCAGTAAGGATTCCTAAGAAAGCCACATCCTTAGATGAGAGATCTTCGTTACGAACAAGAAATACCAATGCGAGCATGGAGAGTGCGGTGGAGGCTAAAAAGAACCAACTTGCAAAATCTGCAACTTCCTTACTGGGAACGAGAAATGGCCAGATGAATCCAAGTATCGCTGTTGTGATCAGCGCTATCGCGATTACAGCTCTCGCCTTCATTTCTGTGGTGATTCCTTTGCAGTGATGACATCGCTGACAGTGATCCATCTCCGTGGAGACATCACTTTTGCAACTTGTGGTGCAAAGGCAGGGGAGGCAAGCAGGACATCAAGAGTCTTTCCATCGGCTACTACTTCGCCATCAGCTAGAAAGATTGTGCGATCTGCGACCTCTGCGACAATTTCAACATCGTGAGTTGCCATCAATACGGTAGTACCGAAATTCCTCGCACGTTCTTGAAGGATTGCTATGAGGCGAGCCTTCGCTTCGTAATCGAGTCCACGTGTCGGTTCGTCGAGAATGAGTATCTGCGGCGTACTCGCCAAGGTAATTGCGAGAGCCAGAATGAGGCGTTCGCCTTCAGAGAGATCTCGAGGATGAGCCTGCGCTTGAATCTTCGACGACATCGATCTGAGAAGTTCGAGAGTGCTTCCAGCGGCAAGCGAGAGATCTCTATCTGTTTGTGAACATTCATCTTCAACAGATGTGAGATAGAGAAGATCACCTGGATCTTGAGGGATATATCCGATCGAATCGCCAACTCTTTCAATTGTTCCGATACCAGGCTTGATAAGTCCCACAGCGCTCTTAATTAGCGAGCTCTTGCCTGCGCCGTTACGTCCCATCAAAGCGGTGATCTCACCACCGTGGAGGGTAAGAGAGATGTTGTTAAGCGCGAGTTTATCGCCGTAGTTGAGAGACACATTCTGGATGGTGAGAGTTTCTTCGGTGAAAGATGTATCAACTCGCTCTATCTCTGGAAGCGATTGACGGAGATCTTCGGTAAGTCGACGTACTTCACGTGTGCTTGTGCCCACTGAAGGTAGATCGAGAGCGCGAGAGAGTTTAACGATGGGTGGGACCAACTCGCTCTCTTGAAGAATCTCCGAAGGGTTGCCAATCTTTCCGACTCCTTCGTTATCAATGAGAATAATGCGATCTACATAACCGATGACTCGTTCGAGTCGATGTTCTGCGAGAATCACGGTGATGCTGAGGTCATGCACCAAGCGATGAAGTATGGCGAGAATCTCCTCGGATGCCACTGGATCAAGAGCGCTTGTAGGTTCATCAAGGAGAAGGACCTTTGGATGCATAACAAGTGCTGAAGCGATTGCGAGTCTCTGTTGTTCACCGCCGCTGAGCGAAGTGATGGTGCGATTTCGTAGCGCAGTAAGACCCACCTGATCGAGAGCCTCTTCGATTCTCTTGCGCATGACATCATGGGAATAGTTCAGTGATTCCATTCCGAATGCGAGCTCATCTTCAACGACATCTGTGACAAAAGTGTTTATAGGGTTCTGACCGACGATACCGACAATTCCAGCAAATTCTCCGGGTCTAGTGGTGCGAGTGGAGCGACCATCGACGATGATCTCGCCTCCCAGGATTCCACCTGTGTGATGCGGTACCAAGCCATTCATTAACTTCAAGAGCGATGACTTGCCAGCGCCAGTGCTACCCATAACGAGCACCATCTCCGCTTCGGTGATCTCAAAAGAGAGATCTTCGATAACGGTCGTTGTTGATTGTGGGTAGATCAGAGAAACGCGAGAAAAGGTAATCACAGTGTGGCAACTCCTATCGCAAGTACAAAACCTGATGCCATGAAGAGAAGATCCCTGAGTGAGTAGGTCATAGGGCGGTAGCGGCTATGGTGCTTGGATTGCCCAAAACCTCGCGCCTCCATAGATTCAGCAAGGTTCACCGCACGACCCAAACTCTCTTCAAGGAGCGGAATTGCAATTCGGTAGAGCGGAGGCTTTCTCCCACTGCGTATGAGCTGCGCCTCTCTAATACGTGTAGCGCTTCCTATTAACTGCGGAAAGACCGAGGTGGCAATCGTCATGGTGACTGCAAGATGGTAAATGCGAGAAGGTAGAACGCGTAGGAGTTTATGGGGAGACGTTACAGAATTTGCTGCACCAAAGAGGGCAATCACTGTTGCGATGATAAATCCTTCATGAAGTGCTGATGAAAGTCTCTCCCGGGTAACTGCACCACCGATTCGTATTCCGGGTAACCAACCTGGAAGATGAATTGTTGGAATAGTGAAAAGAACATCGCCGACTCTCGGTACTCCTATAAGGATCCCGGTGATAGCTCGAATAACCACGAGGATGAGGCCTGCGACAATCGCCCATTGAAAGCTGGATCTCCACGGTCCTTCTTCGCGCTTGAAGTAGACGACGAGAGAGGCTCCACCCAAGGCAATGCCCGCTGCGATAACGCTGTCAGAGATCACTACGGCAACAGTCAGGGCGGTAAAGATCGCCCAGAATGTAAATGGATGGAACTCTCTCTTCATCAGAAGTACTTCGCGCTACTTCTTCAGCAATGCGCGAGGAGTTGTGATTTCTATTCCACACTCTTTCGCAGGGTATCCATTGAAGCCGCAGATCAAACCTGAATCTGCTTGTCGCACCTGAATCTCTTGGGCAAGCACATCAATTCCTTGTGATTCCTTTGAGGTGAGAACACATTTAACGATTGTCTTCTTTACCTTTTCGCCCTTAGGTGCGTAGGCAGTATTACCAAAGTCGATGACAAGACCGATGCGCTTTAATCCGCTCTGTGCCTTCGTCTTTGCGCAGATGGTTGCAAAGTCAGGCTTTACCGATGGGGGAGTCGACGGAATGTCGTCACTACTGAAAGTAAAGATCCATCCTTCAACGGATCCATCTGCAATGTCGACGGTAGGGCCAGTCATCGCAGCCTTCCATGTCGTTGATTTTGCAGATGCTTGGTAGTAACCCCAATAACGCCATCCCTTTGATGCTGCGTGTGCTGGAGTAGTGATGGTCTGAGAAATAAGAGCCGCAAGGAGTGCGACTGTGGTGATTGATTTCTTCATTCTGGAGCTCCGTAGTGTTGAAGAGTCTCACAGGGGTAGCAGGCAATGATCTCTCGATCGTTACAAGTACTCCCCGCAAACCTCGGCGGGTGTCTGGTCTCTCAAACAATTAGGTAATCCGACTGAGGCCAATGCTTGTGAAGCGATTGCCATTACGGTTGCGGGTCAGCGTCGGAATTTCACCGAACTTCCCCCAAGTGATTGAGTCATGCTTATTCAGTTGTGAGCGAAGGCAACCACATCGCTTATCTGTTGGCAACAATCAACGCGCCCCATACGATGCGAACATGGAATATCGACGCTTAGGCTCATCAGGAATGTATGTATCTGAAATCTCATATGGAAATTGGATCACGCATGGCTCTCAGGTCGAGGCTGAGGCCGCGACCAAGTGTGTTAAGGCAGCCCTCGATGTCGGTATTACCACTTTCGACACAGCAGATGTCTATGCCGGTACTAAGGCAGAGACAGTCCTGGGCAAAGCTCTCAAGGGAGTTCGACGAGAGTCCTATGAGCTCTTCACCAAGGTCTACTTCCCGACAGGAACAGGCAAGAATGATCGCGGACTCTCTCGCAAACATATCTTCGAGAGCGTTCATGCCTCGCTCAAGCGGCTGAAAACAGATCACATCGATCTCTATCAAGCGCATCGCTTTGATTTTGAGACACCACTAGATGAGACACTTACCGCGTTTAACGATTTGATTCGTCAGGGTAAGGTCAACTACATCGGATTTTCTGAGTGGAATGCAGAACAAATCAAGAGCGCTCTAAAGATTCAAGATCTCAAAGGCTTCGATCGATTCATCTCAAGTCAGCCACAGTATTCAGCGCTATGGCGCGTTATTGAAGGCGAAGTAGTTCCTCTCTCAGAGAAGAGCGGAATCGGTCAGATTGTCTGGTCTCCACTGGCTCAAGGAGTTCTCACTGGAAAGTACCTTCCAGGTAAGAAGGTTCCTGCTGGTTCGAGAGCGACCGATAAGAAGAGCGGAGCCAATTTCATCTCTCGATGGATGCGTGATGATGTTCTAACAGCAGTGCAGAATCTCAAGCCAATTGCAGATGAGGCAGGTTTAACAATCGGCCAGCTCTCACTTGCATGGGTACTGGCAAATAAGAATGTCTCATCTGCAATTATGGGAGCGACCAAACCAAGCCAGGTGATTGAAAATGCAAAGGCTTCTGGTGTGAAGCTATCACAGGATCAACTCTCAGCTATCGATAAAGTCTTGGGAAGACTGCCAGAGAAAGACCCGAAGAAGACAGAGAGCCCTAACCCACGGGCATAATTAGATCTTTGTGCCCGGCTTAATGTGTGGCTTAGGTGTGCGCATCTTGCGCATCTGTGTTGAGCGGAGCCAGCCATAGAGACCAAGGCCGCGGAGATTTGTACCTGGGAAGCGCTCTGCAACAAGCTTCTTAATCTTGCGATTGAGGCGTACTCCATCAAGGATTGAGATGACTAATACTGAATACATGATTGCAATTGAGATTAATTGAGTTGTCGGAACCTCTTTAAGTCCATCTGCATTGGTCTTCACCTCTTGCGGAATCATTGTCAGAATCAGCACGACGAAGATGATCGGCAAGAAGTATTCGCCGATAGAACGACGTGAATCGATGTAATCACGAACAAACTTACGAGCAGGGCCCCGATCACGAGCAGGGAGTGCGCTCTCATCTCCACGCATATATGCCTCGCGGGCAGCGATGCGAGAAGCCTTGGCTAGTTCGCGGGCGCGCTTCTTCTCTTCTTTCGTCTTGATAGGAGCAAGGCTGTGGTGCTTCTGCTCTGCCTCACGACGCTTCGGTGTGGGACGACCCTTCTTGGAAGAGCTATCTGCAGGTTTCGGAGATTTCGAAGTCATGGCGGAAACTATAGAGCGAGCATTTGCTCAAGAGCGACTTTTGAGTAGCGAGCAGTCTCTGCGTCGACCTTAATCTCATTGACTATTTCGCCCGCTACGAGAGATTCGAGCGCCCAGACAAGATGGGGAAGGTCGATACGGTTCATAGTCGAGCAGTAGCAGACGGTGCGATCGAGGAAGTAGACAGTCTTATCTGGATTAGAGGCAGCCAATCGATTGACCAGATTGAGTTCGGTTCCTACCGCCCAGACAGAACCAGGTGCTGACTCACTCACGGTCTTAATAATCTTCTCAGTACTTCCTACAACGTCAGCAGCAGTGACGACTTCATGCTGGCACTCGGGATGGACAATGATCTGAATCTCTGGGATACGAGTGCGGTAATCCTCAATCGATTGGCGAGTGAATCGACCATGGACAGAGCAATGACCACGCCAGAGAATCATCTTTGCTCTCTTGATCTCTTCATCAGTAAGTCCGCCTTGTGGCTTCCAGGGATTCCACACAACGCATTCATCGAGTGAGATACCTAAACTCTCAACTGCTGTATTACGTCCAAGATGTTGGTCGGGAAGGAAGAGAACTTTCTCGCCCTTTTCAAAGGCCCAGCGAAGACTTTTCTCTGCATTTGAAGAGGTACAGATGGTTCCGCCATTCTTCCCTGTAAAACTCTTGATCGCTGCAGATGAATTCATATATGTCACAGGAATTGTTCTTGAGGCGACTCCCAATGTTTGGAGATAACTCCAGCAACTTTCTACCTGTGAGGCAGTTGCCATATCTGCCATTGAACATCCTGCGGCGAGGTCAGGGAGAATGACTTTCTGATGGTCTGCTGTCAAGATGTCAGCACTCTCTGCCATAAAGTGAACGCCACAGAAGATGATGTATTCAGCGCTTGATTGCTCTGCCGCGGCCTGTGCCAATTTAAAAGAATCTCCAGTGATATCTGCAAACTCAATGACCTCATCGCGCTGGTAGTGGTGGCCAAGGATCATCACCTTCGAACCGAGAGCTTTCTTTGCTTCGCGTGCACGAGCCACAAGAGATGGATCGCTGGCTGCAGGCAGCTCACCGGTGCATGAGACTCCACGTTCGGATTGGAGGTCGCTCCCACCCCCAAGCAAGAGGAGGTTGCTCAGGGGAGTCGATGAACTAACCGTAGACATATGCCTATTCTTGCGGTTTTGGAGTCGCAAGAGCAAGATGACGCGAGTATTCTTCGGCACATGACAACAGAAACAACACAACCAGTAGATATCTCTTCAGGCATCGCATTGACTGATGCTGCATCATCAAAGGTGGCTTCATTGCTCGCCCAAGAGGGTCGCGATGATCTCTACCTTCGTGTTGCTGTTCAGCCAGGTGGCTGCTCGGGACTTCGCTACCAGCTCTACTTCGATGATCGCTCGCAAGATGGCGATGTCACACGCGAGTTTGGCTCAGTAAAGGTTGTTGTCGACAAGATGTCCGATCCATATCTCATGGGCGCGACTGTTGACTTTGTCGACACAATTGAGAAGCAGGGTTTCACAATCGATAACCCCAATGCACAGGGCTCATGCGCCTGCGGCGATTCTTTTAACTAGTCGCACCATTTCTTCCTTTTCGTGTAGTTAAATCCACCCATGAAAATCGGTGTTGCTGGTTCTATTGGCCTTGATCATTTGATGACCTTCCCTGGAAAGTTCACCGATTCCCTCGTTGCAGGATCTCTCGAAAAGGTCTCTCTCTCATTCCTCGTTGATGCTCTCGAGGTTCGACGTGGTGGATGTGCTGGAAATATCGCATTCGGAATGGGAAGCCTCGGACTCTCGCCGATTTTGATTGCAGCTGTTGGAAAAGATTGGGCAGATTACGAAGCCTGGCTCTCTCGCCACGGTGTTGACACCTCGCATGTATTAATTTCGAAGGAGCATTACACCGCTCACTTTATGGTGACAACCGATACTGAACTCAATCAAATTGCTTCATTCTTTCCGGGCGCAATGTCAGAGGCTCGCAATATCGAGTTGCAACCGATTATGGATAAGACGGGCAAGTTTGATTACTTGATTATCTCTCCTGATGATCCAGAGGCGATGCTTCGCCATACCGAAGTAGCCCTCGCACAAGGTATTCCCGTTATTGCAGATCCATCGCAGCAGATGGCTCGCATGTCAGGTGAAGAGATTCGAAAGCTTATCGATGGTGCCACTTATCTATTTATGAACGAGTATGAACTCGCTCTTGCAATTCAAAAGACCGGCTGGAGTGATCACGAGATTCTTCAGCGCGTGAAGTATCGAGTAGTGACTCTTGGTTCAGCGGGTGCGCGAGTAGAGAGCATCGATGGCGAATTCATCAAGATAACCTGCGCGAAAGAGAAGGCAAAGATAGATCCAACAGGAGTAGGAGATTCTTTCCGATCAGGATTTGTTGCAGGTCTTGCATGGGGTTTGACCCATGAGCGTTGCGCACAGCTAGGTTCTATGATCGCTACATATGTGATTGAAACTATGGGCACTCAGGAGTATCGATTCACCCGTCAAGAGTTTATCGATCGATTTAAGGATGCTTACGGACAAATTGCCGCAGATGAAATCGCAGCACATTTAGCTGTGTAATTAACTCTTCACTTCCTGAAGAATCTCTCTCATTCTTGCAAAGAGTGTTGTTATCTTCTCTTCATCCATCTCGTCATGGATAGAGATTCGGATATGTCCCGTTGTTGGATATCCCATCGAAGCAATTACATGACTTGGAGCAAGATCTTCAGGCGAACAGGCAGATCCGGCGTCGACAACTATGTTCTTAGCAATTAGGGCGCGGAGGAATTCTTCGGCAGAGATTCCGTCGACAAGGAGTGAGAGATGTCGAGAATCACGAGCGTTTGTATCGCCCAGCAATGTGAATTCTGGATGGGCAGCAATTGTGCGAGCAAAGGCATTGCGAGTATCCACGATTGCCGCTCTATGGGCCAAAGACTCAGTGATTGCAATTGCGCTACCCAGGAGAAGCGGAATTGAATAACTTCCAGGGGATCGAATAGGTGCAATATGAGGAAGTGGGTATTTGAATTTCTCACGGTCAGAGATTGCGATAAAGCCGACTCCTGATGGACCCGCCCACGAGGCGGCATCAAATGTTGTGGCAGAAAATCCGGTGCAGAAGTCAGGACCCGGAAGCGCTCTCGTGGCATCTACGACTACTCGCCCAGGTGCCTGCCTCCAGTGGTCGATCTCTTGGCTGATACCTGTCTCGCCGTTGACTCCTTGGAGCGAGAAGACTGTTCGCCCAGAGAGTTGAAGTCCTGCCTTAAGAATCTGACCTCGGTCATCGACTCCGGCCTCACGAACTTCGCCAGAATGAGCGCGGGCCACAGCTCTAATCTTGCCGAGATCGATGGTGGAGGTGACCAAGGCGCTCTTCTCGGTGAGGAATCCGCTCAATGCGATGAAGTGAGCCAGAGATGGCTCGCCTAGAACCTCCAGCCGAGATGGCTCGGTATGGAGGGCGGCAGAAATCTCCTCTTTCGCAGCTTCGACCAAGATAGCTGTCCGCCCTGATGCCTGGGACAGCTTCTTGGGATCTGCCCAGCCTTGCTCGAAGGCGGCAGATATCGCCTCTCGGACCGCAGGGGAGAGGGGCGCCTCTGAGGTGTAGTTATCTGTGAGGTGAGCCACCTGAGGAAGATTACTCGTATCTGCAACTCTTCAGCGTATACGCCACTATCCTTAGGCCCATGTCTGCACCTATTAAGCGCGCCCTTTTCTGGCTTCTTGGAGGCCTAGGGGCATCTGTAATTCTCTCTGGATGTTCATTGAAATCTGATGACATCTCAGGGATGGGATATCCAAAGGGCGTATCGAGCGTCAATGACACATCACTCTCACTCTGGCAGGGAGCGTGGATTACCGCTGGCATCGTCGGCGTATTCACACTCATCTTGATTCTATGGCCAGCGATCTTCCATCGTAAGAATGATGAGAAGAAGGGTGAGTTCCCTAAGCAGACTCAGTATCACATTCCCATCGAAATCGTTTATACAGTTATTCCTTTCATCATTGTTGCAGTGCTCTTTTACTTCACGGCTACAAAAGAGACGAAGCTGACAGATCTCAAGACTCCTGCGCAGCATGAGATTACAGTTGAAGGAATTCAATGGTCATGGCAGTTTGGATATCCAGAAGCTGGCAAGGATGCAGTTGTTACAGGTACACCTGAAAATCCTCCAACTCTCTACATGCCACAGGGTGAGAGTGTTCGATTCACAATCACCTCTAACGATGTTGTTCATGGATTCTGGATCCCAGCATTCATGATCCAGATGCAAAATCTTCCTGATCGCACCAATCACATTCAATTCACTGCAAATAAGCTCGGCACCTTCCCTGGACGATGCAACATTCTCTGCGGACGTAATCACACACAGATGATCTTTAAGGTCAAAGTCGTAACACCTGAGCAGTATCAGAAGTATCTCAACACATTGAAGGCAGGCGCATAATGACAACATTTGCAGAACGTCCAACAATTGCTGCACCGCGCCAAGGTGTTGAGCGACGCGACTCATGGGGTAGCCAGTTTGTAAAGACAGTTACCTCAACAGACCATAAGCGCATCGGTTATCTCTACCTTGCGACATCATTCTCATGGTTCCTTATCGGTGGATTCTTAGCTCTCTTCTTGCGCGCCGAGCTCACACGCCCAGGCATGCAATTTATGAGCAATGAGCAGTACAACCAGATCTTTACGATGCACGGAACGATCATGCTCTTGATGTTCTCGACTTCGCTCTTCGTGGGCTTTGCCAACGTCATCATGCCGCTCCAGATTGGCGCAGCCGACGTTGCATTCCCACGTCTGAATATGCTCTCGTATTGGTTCTACTTCTTCGGCTCAATCATGGCTGTTGGTGGCTTCCTCACTCCTGGTGGAGCTGCATCATTTGGGTGGACCGCTTATGCACCTCTTGCAAACTCAACATACTCTCCAGGAATCGGTGGAGATCTATGGGTTGTAGGTCTTGCAATTTCAGGTCTTGGAACAATTCTCGGTGGAGTTAACTTCATTACGACAATCTTTACGATGCGCGCACCAGGAATGACGATGTTCCGTATGTCGATCTTCTCCTGGAACGTATTGCTTACATCAATCTTGATTCTTCTTGCATTCCCACCATTGGCTGCTGCTCTTCTAGGTCTTGAAGCAGATCGCCTATTCGGTACCCATATCTTCGATCCAGCAAACGGTGGAGCGATGCTCTGGCAGCACCTCTTCTGGTTCTTCGGACATCCCGAGGTATATATCTTGGCTCTTCCATTCTTTGGAATCGCAACCGAAATCTTGCCTGTCTTTAGTCGTAAGCCAATCTTTGGCTACAAGGGTTTGATTGCTGCAACGATTGCAATCTCTGCACTCTCAGTTGCCGTATGGGCGCACCATATGTTCGCAACAGGACAGGTCCTCCTTCCATTCTTCTCCTTTATGACATTCCTCATCGGTGTTCCTACTGGTGTGAAGTTCTTCAACTGGATCGGAACAATGTGGCGTGGCCATGTCTCCTTTGAGACACCAATGCTCTTTGTGATGGGCTTCCTTGTTACATTCCTCTTTGGTGGATTGACAGGAATCATCCTTGCTTCTCCACCGCTCGACTTCGCTGTTTCAGCGACATACTTTGTGGTCGCTCACTTCCACTACGTTCTCTTCGGAACAGTGGTCTTTGCTATGTTTGCTGGTTTCTACTTCTGGTGGCCAAAGTTCACAGGTCGTATGCTCAATGAGCGCCTTGGAAAGATTCACTTCTGGACTCTCTTCTTCGGCTTCCACACAACATTCTTGATTCAGCACTGGCTTGGAATCAAGGGATTCCCGCGTCGCTACGCTGACTATCTTTCAACCGATGGTTTCACCGGTATGAATGAGATCTCAACTGTAGGAGCAGCTCTCCTTGCACTCTCCATGATCCCGTTCTTCATCAATATCTGGATTACTCGCAAGAGCCCTATGGTTAACTGTGATGATCCATGGGGTTACGGTGCATCACTCGAGTGGGCAACAAGCTGCCCACCACCACGCCATAACTTCACATCGATGCCACGTATCCGTTCAGAGCGTCCAGCATTCGATCTCCACCACCCACATATCAAGACTGAAGGTCACTAATTTCATGAAAGCTAATTGGAAACTCTTTGCAGGGCTCTGCGTCTTCTATGCAATCATGGCGGTTATCTACACCTCTGTGACTCATGCGGAAGAGCCAGTGGGGATCACAGGAATGATCCTTGCATCATGTCTTGCAGGTATGGTCGGCTTCTACATCTGGTTTACACAAAAGCGCATCGGTTTTGATATTCCATCAGATGATCTTCAGGGAGAGATTGCAGATGATGCTGGAGAGCTCGGCTTCTATAGCCCGCATTCATGGTGGCCGCTACCTGTTGCAGTCAGCGCATGTGTTACTGGACTTGGGCTCATCATCGGTTGGTGGCTCACGCTCATCGGTGTTGGTGCACTTCTCATCTCCATCGTCGGTTTCGTTACCGAATACGAGAAACCACTCTCAACTCCTTCTCGCCACTAAGTAATACCTGCCTTAGATGAAGACTCTAGAGCGCTATGCGCCTGGAGTCTTTGTCGTTATCTGGGCCTCTGGTTTTGTTGTAGCCAAGTATGCCTTCGCCAACTCTGATGTTCTCTTCTTTCTCTCTATACGTTTACTAATCGCCGCGGCAATCCTTGCGATCATCACTAAAGCCTTGGGGCAGAGCCTCACGTTGTCACGAGGGGACCTCATCGCTTCCCTAGCTATTGGTGTATCTCTCCATGCTCTCTACCTTGGTGGGGTGTGGGAGGCGATCGCACATGGTTCTCCATCAGGAATCGCATCAGTGGTGACGAGCCTTCAGCCTGTCATCGTCTCCCTCGTTGCAGTTCGACTTTTAGGGGAGAGGCTCAAGAGAATCCAGCTCATTGGGCTCTTTGTCGGGCTCTTTGGAGTGTGGATGGTTCTCGCCCCAGCATTTTCTCGAGCAGGAGAGATGACAGCCGTTGCTTTGATCCTCCTGATTGCAGCGTTAACTGGATCAACATCTGCAACGCTCATGCAAAAGAAGCTAGGCCACTCGATCCCACTCCTTGCCGGAACTACCTATCAATTTCTCATTGCTGGAGTTGTCCTGGGCCTCATCGCCTTTGCATCCAGTAAGACTTCGTTGAGGTGGAATCTCGAGTCATCGCTTGCCATGGCATGGGCGGTTGTTGTTACATCTCTTGTAGCAATTCTTCTCTTGCTCTGGATGCTCACTCGGGGAAGTGCTGCAAGAGTCTCCAGTCTTCTCTACCTCGTTCCACCCACCACTGCAATCCAAGCCTTCTTGCTCTTTGGTGAAAAGCTAAACCCCCAGGCGATCATCGGTATTGTGATGACGGCCGTGGGGGTCGCTTTAGTTCAACGCTGATGAGGCGATGAGTTAGTGATGTCCTTCTAGCTCCTTGCGCTCTGTCTCTGTCGCCTTTGGCACAGCGACTGCATGAGCGCGTGAGATTCGGTTGCGGAGCTTATTCTTAAGACCACCTGCGCGACGAACACCGGATGCATCTGACTCAGGAAGTTCGAGCGGAGCTAGCTGCTCGTGAGATGTGAGTGTCCATGCCTTCTCAGGTGAGAGTGGCTCATGAACTTCTACAAACTCGCCGTGAGGAAGACGTACGAGACGTCCTGTCTCAACTCCGTGCAGTACGAGGTCGCGATCTGCGCGCTGCAATGAGAGACAGATTCGCTTCGTCACGATAAAGGCAATTGGAGGGAGAACGAGAACACCGATACGCGCAAACCACATCATCTGATTGATGGTGAGGTGGAATGTCGTAGCGATGATGTCATTACCGCCATTGAGAAGTGAGACGAGAGTAAAGGTAAGGGCCATCGCACCCAGAGCAGTGCGGTTTGGTGCATTACGTGGACGGTCGAGGAGGTGGTGTTCACGCTTATCTCCTGTTGCCCATGACTCAATAAATGGGTAGAGAGCAAGGAGGGTGAACATGATTCCTGGCAAGATCAAACCTGGAATCAAGATGTTCCAAGAGATTGTGTGGCCAAATGCATGTGTCTCCAATGGAGGCGCCATACGGACAAGTCCATCAAGCCAACCCATATACCAGTCAGGCTGTGAGCCTGCAGAGATCTGTCCCGGAGTGTAAGGGCCATAGAGCCAGATTGGGTTAATTGAGGCAACTGCGCCAAGGAATGCTGTCACTCCGAAGACGATGAAGAAGAATCCACCAGCCTTTGCCATATAGACAGGCATCAATGGATAGCCAACAACGTTCTTCTCGGTACGTCCTGGACCAGGGAACTGTGTGTGCTTCTGATACCAGACGAGCATCAAGTGAACGGTGATCAAGGCAAGGAAGATTCCTGGCAAGAGAAGTACGTGCACTGTATATATACGCGGAATAAATGCCTCTCCTGGGAAGGCGCCACCAAATGCAAAGAATGCAATGTAGGAGCCAACTACAGGAAGAGCCTGGATGATCGCCTCTGCAATACGGATACCTGTTCCAGAGAGAAGATCATCTGGAAGTGAGTAGCCGAGGAAGCCTTCTACGATTCCGAGTGTGAGGAGTCCGACTCCGATAATCCAGTTGAACTCACGTGGCTTGCGGAAAGCACCGGTGAAGTAGACGCGGAGGAGGTGGACAACGATTCCCACCATAAAGATCAGCGCTGCCCAGTGGTGAATCTGACGCATCAAGAGACCACCGCGAACTTCAAATGAGAGATTAAGAGTCGAGGCATATGCCGCAGACATCTTGAGACCAGAGAGTGGCTCGTATGCACCTTCGTAGATCACCTCACGCTGTGAAGGATCAAACCACAAGGTGAGGAATGTTCCTGATGCGAGCAAGATAATGAATGAGTAGAGGCAGATCTCTCCGAGGAGGAATGACCAGTGATCAGGGAAGACCTTGGTGAGGTTCTTCTTCATCCACTTGGCAGCACCGGTGCGGTCATCTACATAACCGGCAACGTTGCCTGCAATACGTTCGCGTGCTGTCATGATGAGCGCTCCCAGAAGCTAGGTCCAACAGGTTCGTTAAATGGTGCTTGCGCAACGAGGTAGCCCTCTTCATCAACTGTGATAGCCAACTGTGGAAGTGGGCGAGCAGCTGGACCGAAGATCACCTTTGCAGCGCGGGTAACGTCAAATGTTGATTGGTGGCATGGGCAGAGCAAGTGCTTTGTCTGCTGCTCATAGAGAGCAACAGCGCAACCCATATGTGAACAGATCTTTGAGAAGGCGATGATGCCTTCGTGTGTCCATGAGAGACGCTCTGCATCAAGATTGAATTCCTCTGGACGAAGACGGATCAGAAGGACTGCATCTTTTCCGATATCGGCAAGAGTGCGCTCTTCTCCGGGAGCAAGCTCTGGAAGAGTCTGCGCCACTGCGCCTACCTCAAGATCTTCAGCCTTGATTGGGCGGTCACCTGGATCTGTAACAAGACGTGTTCCTGCTTTCCACGATGTCTTTTGCAGATCTTCCTTTGGAAGAGGGCCAAGATCGCGGAGGAGGAGAAGGGGAGTAAGGCCTGAGAGACCAAGTGCCAGACCGAGTGTGCGCTTAATCAGTGGACGACGACCAAGACCTGCAGCGCCTGCACCTGCCTTAACAGTCTTTACAAACTCTTCGCGGTCAGCATCTTCTGATCGGAACTCGTGGCGCTCTGCAACAACTTCAGTATCTGGCATCAATGTTTTCGCCCAATGAATTGCGCCTGCACCAATACAGAAAAGAGCAATCGCCATCCCGAGTCCGAGGAAGAGCTGATGTGCATTTGTCTCACCCATTACTGGGATGAAGATAAATGAATCAGTTGGGATAAATACATATGAACCGATGAGAAGGAGTGTGCCTACCGCAGAGAGGATGAAGAGAATTGCAACCTGCAACTCTGCCTTCTTTGCATACTTTTCATCGCTATCTGTGCGACGATGAACGTGAGCGGGTAGCCCAGGATCTTTAATATGTTCGATCTCGTTAGACATTACCTATCTCGCTTTCATTGCCAACCAGACTGCTACACCAATGAGCAATCCGATTCCTAGAGTCCATGCCAAAAGGCCTTCTGTTACTGGACCAACACGTCCGAGTGCAGCACCACCAAGTTGAGGTTCTGCCTCAGCTGCCTTAATCCACTTGATGATTGAGAGCTTCTCTTCTGGTGTCAGCGTCTTATTACTAAATACAGGCATTGACTGTGGACCAGTGATCATCGCTTCATAAATATGCTTAGGCTCAACTCCCATCAGCGTTGGAGCGAACTTGCCCTGTGTAAGAGCTCCACCTTGGGCAGCAAAGTTGTGGCACATCGCGCAGTTAGTGCGGAAGAGCTCGCCTCCATCTGCAACAGAGCCATCGCGCTCGTAATTGAGTTGATCATCTGTTGGCACCGCAGGACCTGCTGCAAGTGATGCTACATAGGTAGCGAGAGCATTGATCTCTTCTGGGGTGTAGACAACCTTCTTGCGGACTGCCTGTGTGCTCATATCAGCCATAGGCATGCGTCCTGTACCTACCTGGAAATCAACAGAAGCTGCACCAACACCAATGAGTGAAGGGGCGATCTTTCCACCTTCTGCATTAAGACCGTGACATGAAGAACATCCTTTAAGGAAGAGTTGCTTACCCTCTTCGATAGTTGCAGAGCGCTCTGCAGATGTAGTTGATGTGTTGGTCACCGCACTTGCTACCTGGAAGGTAGTTCCGATGGTGAAGAGAGCGAAGACCAAAAGAATTGGTCCAGCCGCACGATGGCGACGTAGGCGCGATAGACGCTTCACTATTTTCCTTTCGTTGACCTTGATTACTTAATCAAGTAGATAGCAGAGAAGAGGGCGATCCAGACGACATCAACGAAGTGCCAGTAGTACGAGACCACGATGGCTGTTGTTGCTTGGCTCTGGGTAAAACGACGCGCCTTAGCGACGCGGAGAAGAACGATAAGAAATGCGACGAGACCACCAGTTACATGCAGTCCGTGGAATCCTGTCGCGAGGTAGAAGACAGATCCATATGCGTTAGAAGAGAGGGTGAGTCCCTCGCTCACAAGAGATGCATACTCATAGATCTGACCTGCAATAAAGAAACCACCCATGAGGAAGGTCAATGCAAACCATTCGCGCATTCCCCATGAAGAGATCTTGAGAAGTGAATCTGTGCGACGTGGCTGATAGCGCTCAGCCGCGAATACACCGAATTGGCATGTCACTGATGAGAGAACAAGAACGGTTGTGTTCACCACTGCAAAAGGGATATTGAGGATTGATGTGGACTCAAGCCAAATCTCAGGGCCCTGAACTGCGCGTGTAGTGAAATACATCGCGAAGAGCGCAGCGAAGAACATCAACTCGCTGGAGAGCCAGACGATTGTTCCTACTGCGACCAAATTAGGGCGGGTGATCTTGTGGTGAGTGCTCACGCTTGTGCTGGTCATGGGGGCGATTATTCCTGATATCCCCGAATAAAACCTACTTTCTAGTGTCCTGAACCACTCTAATTTGAGGGCATTTCAGGTGAAAAGGCTCACCCTTTTGAGACTAGAATCGGGCCATGGCATCAGAGCGCACCCTCAATATCGTTCTCTATTCAGACGATTCAACGGTCCGGACGGCAATTACTCGCGCCCTGGGCAGCCGACTCTCCCCGGATATGCCAGCTCACAAGGTTCGTGAGTTTGCGACAGCCGATGCTCTCCGTCTCTACGTAGATGGAGTGAAACCTGGCTCAGATTCTCCTATCGATCTCTTTATCCTCGATGGCGAAGCCGCTCCCGAGGGCGGAATGGGCGTAGCTCGCCAACTCAAGGATGAGGTCTACAACTGTCCACCTGTTCTCCTCGTCGTAGCACGGAGAGAAGATAAGTGGCTGGCAGCCTGGTCACGAGCCGAGGCGAGCGTTACCCATCCAGTTGATCCCTTCACATTGGCGACAACTGCAGCAGATTTAATCCGTTCTCGCGCGGTCGCGACTCTCTAATTTGGTTTCGCATCTATTTCGATGACTCAACTCTGGCCAGAGTTCATTGATCGTCTCAACAACGGGCTTGATCTAGAGCCAGCCGAGATTCAGTCTGTACTCCAAGCGATTCTTGAAGATACGGCAGATATTGAATCGATCAAGAGATTTCTCCTTGCTCTCCACAAGAAAGGTGAGAGCGCAGAGGAAGTTGCAGCCCTCGTCGAGCAGCTCTACCGCAATGCGACCCCCATCTCTATCGAAGGTCGCGCTGTAGATACCGTCGGAACTGGAGGAGATGGTGCACACACCATCAACATCTCTTCGACATCAGCAATCATTGCAGCTGCTGCGGGTGCTCGAGTTGTTAAACATGGCTCACGCGCAGTCTCATCCAAGTCAGGCGCCTCTGATTTCTATGCCGCACTCGGCGTTGCCTATGATCTTGATGCAAGAGGTGTTGAGCGAACCGTGCGCGAACTCGGAATCGGATTCTGTTTCGCTCCCGTCTTTCACCCAGCTATGAAAAACGCAGCTCCGGCTCGTAAAGAGCTAGGCACACCAACAGTCTTCAATTTTCTCGGACCCTTAGCTAACCCTGCAAAACCCGCTGCAATTGCACTCGGCGTTGCTGATGAGAGAGTGCATCTTGTGATGGCTCAAGTGATGGCAAGTAAAGGCTGTGATGGATTTGTCTTCCGAGGAGATGACGGTCTCGATGAGGTGACGCTAAATGGCGCAACATCAGTCCTTTCAATTGGCAGAGATGAGATTTCAAGCGATCGCATTGATGCGAAAGATTTCGGCCTCAGTAATGCTCCGATAGAGGCGATACGTGGAGGTAATGGAGCTGAGAATGCTGCAATCTCTCTTGCAATTCTAAAAGGAGAGCGCGGTGCTCCACGTGATGTTGTTCTTCTAAACTCTGCAGTTACTTTGGCAGCTTTTGACGGAAAGTTAGAACTTCCTATCCATGAACGAATTTCTGATGCGATGCCACGAGTCACTGATGCCGTGGACTCAGGTAGAGCACTTACTCTTTTGAAACAGTGGGCTGCGCTCTCTTCTGAGATCGCTTCGGAGCGCTAAAAGAGAGCGCTTCTTCAATTGTAAAGACATCAAAACCAGCAAGCCTTTCGATAATTCCATGTAATACATCCACTGTTGCACGAGCATCATCGAGAGCGCGGTGGTTAGGTGTTATCTCCGTGCCAAAGAATTGGGCGAGAGTCGATAATTTGCAATTAGGTACTTCATCTCTTGTAAGCACTTTTCTCGCAAGGATCGCAGTATCGAGAACCCTCAATGCAGGCCACTCATGGCCATGTGCTCTCGATGATGCTTTGAGGAATGAGAGGTCAAAGGGGGCGTTCTGTGCAACAAAAACAGTCTCGTCATCTTCTAAGAACTGAAAGAGATCAGGTAGAACCTCTTCTATTGGAGGTGCGTCATTGACTAGGGCATCATCGATTCCTGTGAGTTCTGTAATGTAGGAAGGGATTGGATGTCGAGGATTGATAAGCGTTGAGAAAGTATCGAGCACTTCTCCACCACAGACTTTCACTGCGCCGATCTCTGTAATGCCAGCTCCCAGATGCGGAGCACCACCACTAGTCTCAAGATCGAGGACGACAAAACGGATTTTTTCCAGTGGAGTACCAATCTCCTGAAAGGTTGATTGCCAGCTCGACTCGTCCATAATGGCAAGAGCGTAGATGATTGCTATGACGAATTGCCAGCAATACCCTTTCACTTATGAGCGTTCATGATGCACCAGCTGGTTCAATGCAGGATTATCGAGCTGTAGGGAAAGGAGCCAACTCAAAGGTTGGAATCATCTTTGTCCATGGCTTCACTGGTTCGCCCATTTCAATGCGCCCGTGGGCTGATTATTTTCATGACCGTGGATATTCAGTCTCGGTTCCTCTGCTGCCTGGACATGGCACCGATCCTGTCGATCTCAATCGAGTCAAGTGGGAGGAGTGGCCCGCAAAGGTTGAGGCAGAACTTGAGTGGATGCATTCGCAGGGCATGACAGTCTTTATCTTCGGCCTCTCGATGGGTGGTGGCACAACTCTCAACGTCGCGCTCAAACACTCTTCCTCTTTGGCAGGAATTGTTCTCGTCAACCCGATGATCCATGTGAAGTTTGTGCCCCACCAAGTAGCTTGGCTTATTTCGCGCTTCCAGAAGATGCGTGATTCGGTCGGTGACGATATCAAGATGCCCGGAGTGACAGAGCATGGCTATGACTCATTGCCGGCAGTTGGCGTCTATCAGTTACTGAAGATGTTGAGCTACACCCGAAAGCGCCTTCACGATGTAACAGCCCCACTCATGCTCTTTCACTCTAAGGATGATCACACACTTCCCGTGAGCAACACGGAGATCATCATGAAGGGCGTTGGCTCTCTCCCTAAGCAGCGCATCGAACTGGTCAATAGTTACCACGTTGCAACTCTCGACTACGACAAAGAGATCATCTTTGAAAACTCATTAATCTTTGTTCAAAGCTATTCTATGCAGTCGTGAGGAAGATTCTTCGACTGCTCGGTGGAGAAGCAATTGCTTCGGCATTTAGAAAAGCGGTATCTGGCGATCGGCAGGGAAGGCCAAGTTGGGCCAATGAGATGGCGATTGGTGACGATGCCGGTCTCTTTGGCGCCGATAGTGATGTGTGGAAGGTTCATGGTTCACTTGCAACGTTAGTGGGTGGAGTGAGAGCTCTTCTGATGCAAGCGGCATACCCTGCCGCTCTTGCAGGTGTTTCTCAACACTCAGCTTACGACACAGATCCTCTTGGAAGACTTGAGCGCACAACTCGATGGCTCACAATTACGTCCTTCGGCTCTTCTGAAGCAATTGCTAAAGAGGCTCGACGAGTCAACGCTCTCCACAGCAAGGTAACTGGTGAATACATTGATAGATCAGAACGAATGCATCGCTACCAAGCTGGCCAAGAGAGACACCTTCTCTGGGTTCACTGTGCATTTACGGATTCTTTTCTCACCGCATATCGAGAGCTCGGC